>CAJPJN010000007.1:0-22554 GCA_905369855.1 Streptococcus oralis
CTAGTATTCTGAGCCCGCCATATACACTAGAGACAATTACACTTCCGAACTGGGGATTCGACAGTCTTCTAATCAAAATCGCCCAGAAGATTGAACCTTGAAGCAATATAAATGTCAGTAAAGACAAAGAATAGAGAATGGATACTAGACTATTCTCATCACCAAGCCGATTTTTCAAAAGGAAAAAACAAAACCAAAAGGATAGAACGGCTGCAAGTTCTCCCAAACAGAGGGACACCAACTCTTTTCTAACTTTCTCTTTTTGTATGTTCATCATCTCACCCATCTATCTATCAACCTATATCAGAAAAAAGCCATTCGAGGCATTTTCTAGTCAAGATTTCTCAGAATCAAGACATTCTAAGCATCAAACAGCTCTGTTACTTTAATATCATTGTAATTCTAAACTTAGAATTACATTAAAATAAATGTTTTATTTCTATTCTAAGTCCATGATAGCCTTAAATTTTAATTTTTGAAGGATTCTAAAGCTAGAATTGTTCAAAAATAACGAGAATGAAGCTATTCGAAACTTAGAAGAGCTTTTTCTAAACTTCATACTCACTTTAACTAGTAGGAGTTACAATTCTTCCGATGAGCTTTGAGTTTTTTCAGAGCCCAATCATAGTGGCTTGACGTGCTACTGACAAAATAGGAACCTAGACTTGTCCCACCCGTCCACTTATAGATACCTTTGATAAAGAGTTCGTCATTGATAAAAACTTCTATCAACTCTAAAACCTCTCTATGTGATTGTTCTAGGAGTCTAGTCGCTTCTTCTAAGGAGGTTTTCTGGTGCTTCTTCCAAAAAGCGACATTCATTTGTCCATAAGTTTTCCAATTATAAGGTTCAGGGAGAAAAGGTCTTTCGTGACCTTTTTGATTGGAATGTACCCAAGTCAAAAGTAACTGCTGCCATTCATAAAGATGGATCAAGACATCCCGTAGATTTTTATCCCTTTTCCAGTGAGTTTCTTTTTTCTTTGGGTCTCTTGAAAAATCAAATGGAATCTGTACCTCATCTTCACTTAGTTGGGAGATGAAACGATTGAGCTTTTCATAGTTTTCCTTAGAGGCCAGCATTAGCTCCTCTTTTGTTTTCGGTCTAGGCACAGAGTTCTCCCTTCATATTACTAGTTATTATTAGAAATTTTTTATCCTTTAAATCTCTATAACTTATCCTTTAATTTCTCAACAAAGAGATAGGCTGCTGGACAGGTCAAAGTATTCTTAATCGTCAAATGGTTGATTTGATGGATCTTTTTGCGATCTGTATGGGGGAACTCTCGACAGGCCTTTGGACGAACGTCATAGATGGAACAAAGATTATCTCCTCCTAGAAAGGGACAAGGCATGGATTTAAAAACCTTATCACCATCTTCATCTACCTGCAGAAACTCCTCTTCAAAAGCAGGTAATTTCATCTTAAAGTACTTAGCAATACGAGTGATGTCCGCTTCCTTGAAGTCGGGTCCCAATGTCTTGCAACAGTTGGCACAGGCAGTGCAATCAATCTCCTCAAAAACTTCTTGGTGAATCTGTTGAGCTATCTTATCTAGATTTTTTGGTGGTTTTTTCTTTAGATTTGCTAAAATTTTACGGTGCTCCTTTTGCTTTTGCAAGGCTAGCTGGTGGTAATACTCAATATCAATTTCTTTAGACATAATTTCTTTCTAATTCACGTATTTTTGTCTATTATACCATAAACACTGCCCCTTTTTTGCCCCCTGAACAGAAAAAAAGCCCTTCGGATAAAATCCGAGGGGCTAGAAACGTTGTTAAATCAACGGCCGAACTTTTGAATTTCAAGGTTCGGGATAAAATAGTTCACTGAACTATTTTATTTTTTAAGGTTATAGAATGATTTCAATCCACGGTATTCTGCTACTTCACCAAGTTGGTCTTCGATGCGAAGCAATTGGTTGTATTTAGCGATACGGTCTGTACGTGAAAGTGAACCAGTCTTGATTTGTCCTGCGTTAGTTGCAACTGCGATGTCAGCGATTGTTGAATCTTCAGTTTCACCTGAACGGTGTGATACAACAGCAGTGTAACCAGCTTCTTTAGCCATTTCAATAGCTTCAAAAGTTTCAGTAAGAGTACCGATTTGGTTAACTTTGATAAGGATTGAGTTAGCAGCACCTTCTTGGATACCACGTGCAAGGTAGTCAGTGTTTGTTACGAAGAAGTCGTCACCAACAAGTTGTACTTTCTTACCAAGACGTTCAGTAAGAGCTTTCCAACCATCCCAGTCGTTTTCATCCATACCATCTTCGATAGTGATGATTGGGTATTTGTTAACCAATTCTTCAAGGTAGTCGATTTGTTCTGCAGATGTACGAACAGCAGCGCCTTCACCTTCAAATTTAGTGTAGTCGTAAACTTTACGTTCTTTATCGTAGAATTCTGATGAAGCACAGTCAAATCCGATAAATACGTCTTTACCTGGAACATATCCAGCAGCTTCGATAGCAGCAAGGATAGTTTCAACACCGTCTTCAGTTCCTTCGAAACGAGGAGCGAATCCACCTTCGTCACCTACGGCAGTTTCCAAACCACGTGATTTAAGGATTTTCTTAAGAGCGTGGAAGATTTCAGCACCGTAACGAAGAGCTTCTTTGAATGTTGGCGCACCAACTGGCAAGATCATGAACTCTTGGAAAGCGATTGGAGCGTCAGAGTGAGAACCACCGTTGATGATGTTCATCATTGGAGTTGGAAGAACTTTAGTGTTGAATCCACCAAGGTAGCTGTAAAGTGGGATTTCAAGGTAGTCAGCAGCAGCACGAGCTACAGCGATAGACACACCAAGGATTGCGTTTGCACCCAATTTACCTTTGTTAGGAGTACCGTCAAGTGCGATCATAGCACGGTCGATAGCTTGTTGGTCACGTACATCGTAGCCGATGATTGCTTCAGCAATGATGTTGTTTACGTTGTCAACAGCTTTTTGTGTACCAAGACCACCGTAACGAGATTTGTCACCGTCGCGAAGTTCAACTGCTTCGTGTTCACCAGTAGAAGCTCCTGATGGAACCATACCACGTCCGAAAGCACCTGATTCAGTGTAAACTTCTACTTCAAGTGTTGGGTTACCGCGTGAGTCTAGGACTTCGCGAGCGTAAACATCAGTAATAATTGACATTTTTTACTCTCCTTATGAGTTAAATTTTTTACACCTCTATAATACCTTAAAACCCCTCCTTTTTCAAGAAAAAACGTTATCTTTGTGCAAATTTTCCTTAACTTTATAAAGTAATCGCTTTCTTTTGTCTGTTTTATTCTAACTTTTATGATATACTGTTTTCATGACAGATTTATCAAAACAATTACTTGAAAAAGCTCATGGTGGAGCAAAATTAAATCCGGATGAGCAAAGACGCTATCTTGGTACTTTTGAGGAAAGAGTTCTTGGATATGCAGATATTGATACAGCAAATAGCCCTCAGTTAGAAAAAGGCTTTTTATCTATTTTAGAAAACCTTCAGGAAAAAGCAGAACCACTATTTGTGAAGATTTCACCAACTATCGAATTTGACAAGCAAGTTTTCTACTTAAAAGAAGCAAAAGAAACTGATAGTCAAGCTACCATTGTATCTGAAGAGCATACTTCTTCTCCTTTTGGCCTGATTATCCACACCAATGCACCAGTTCAAGTAGAAGAAAAGAACCTTAGACTTGCTTTTGCAAAACTTTGGGAAGTTAAAAAGGAAGAACCATCCAAAACATCCCTATGGAAAAAATGGTTTGGCTAAATCTTGTGCATATTTAATAAGTGCCCAATATTGGCAGCCGTGTGCTCCAGATAAAGATTGGCACTTTTCAAACTATCTTCTAGAGGTTCACTTTTCTCCAATATAGAAAAGACAGCTTGGATATTTTCAAATGGTAGGGGAGGTAAATCTTCAGCGATACTACCACAAATAGCGACAATAGGAACTCCGACAGGGGTTCTTTTTGCTACGCCTATCGGCGCTTTCCCGGCAAAGCTTTGACTGTCTAGTCTACCTTCACCAACGATAACCAAGTCAGCATCTGTAACTTTCTTATCAAAATTGATTAGATCCAAGCAGGTATCAATTCCCGACACGATATTTGCCTGAGCAAAGGCACACAAACCGCCAGCAATGCCTCCACCAGCTCCTGCTCCTTTAATTTCCAATGTTGCAGGTGAGACTTTTTCATAAAAGTCTTGGATTGCTTGATCTACGACTGGAAACATAGTAGGATTTAGGCCTTTTTGCTTGCCAAAAATGTAGGTCGCACCTTGATGACCACATAAGGGACTCACGACATCTGCTAAAATACGAATTTGAACATCTTCAGGAATTTCATAGCAATCTTCTGTTGAAACAGAAGCTAATTTTAGCAAGGATTGACCGCATGCAGGCAAGACATTTCCATTCCTATCATAAAATTGATAACCTAAAGCAGCAGCAATCCCCAGTCCTCCATCATTACTGGCCGTACCACCAACGCCAATATAAATTTCTTTAATCCCTTGAGCAATGAGGTGGCGAATCAACTCTCCAATACCACAAGTTTGGATTTGAAGTGGATTTCGTTCCTCTAACGGAATCTTTCCAAAGCCAACCAAGTCAGCTACTTCGAATAGGGCTAGTTGCTCCTTTTGAAAATAGCGCATGGCTTCTTTTTGTCCAAAAGGTCCTGTAACTTGGATCCATTTTTCTTCAAGGTCAATAGAATGCCGAATAGCATCTACTGTACCTTCGCCACCATCACCAACAGGACAGAGGAGACAGTCTACATCTGCTATCGATTGTTGGAAGCCTCTTTTTATTGCTTCAGCTACCTGTTGTGCGGACAAGCTTTCCTTAAATGAATCTGGTGCAATTACAATCTTCATATTTTACCTCATTCTAACCAGTCAATCAAAGGAAGAACTTCTAAAAAATCCCTCTTATCAACATGATTCGATATTTCTTTTTTAAGCACTTCTTTGCCACAAAAAGCGATTCCCAGTCCTGCTGACTTCAACATAAATAGATCATTAGCCCCATCACCGATTGCAATCGTTCTTTCTTTAGAAAGTTTTAGTTCCTTTCTCCATTGTTCCAGAGTCTCTTTTTTGACCTGGGGACTGATAATTTGTCCAACTAATTTTCCTGTTAGAAGACCATCTTTGACTTCAAGTTGATTAGCAGAGAAATAGGCAATACCAAGAGATTTTGTAAGCCTCTCAACTATTGGAGTAAATCCACCAGACACCAGACCAACTAAAATGCCTTTCTTTTGGAGAATTGAGATGAATTCTTGGGCATTTGGAGATAGATGAATAGAGTTGAAAACTTTATCAAAGACCGAAATAGAAAGGCCTTCCAACAAGGACACTCTTTTTCTTAAACTGCTTTCAAAGTCTATCTCTCCTCGCATTGCCTGACTTGTAATCTGCGAAATTTCCTCCTCACAACCTGCCTCTCTACCCAACAAATCAATCACTTCTTCTAGGATTAAGGTTCCATCAACATCCATGACACACAAGCCTTTTACTTGAGACATCAGTTCTCCTCTCTAAATAGCCCAAAAATCGTATGAAGTCATCATACGATTTTATCTATTAGTTAACTAAACTATGGTACAAGTCAAGGTATGATTTGCAGGCTGTATCCCATGAGAAATCACACTCCATAGCTTGTTTTTGTAGGTTTCTCCAAACGTCAGGATGGTTTCTATACAAGTCCAATGCTGTTTGGAAAGTCCAATTTAACCAATAAGGAGATAGATTGTCAAAGCTAAAGCCTGTACCGCTTCCTTCAATTGGATTGAAAGCACGGACAGTATCTCGCAAACCACCAACTTCGTGAACCAATGGCAAGGTTCCATAACGCATCGCCATCATTTGAGACAAACCACACGGTTCAAAACGACTTGGCATGAGGAAGAGATCACAAGCAGCGTATATTTCTTGAGCAAGTTTGACATCAAAAGTGATATTGGCTGACAACTTGTCAGGATAAATCTGTGCAAACCATGAGAAAGCTCCTTCAAAGGCTGGATCACCAGTTCCTAAAAGAACAATCTGAACATCATTTTGCAAGATATGGTGCAGACTTTCCACCACCACATCAAAACCTTTTTGACGTGTCAAACGAGAAACAATTCCCACCAGAGGAACGTCAGATCTAACTGGCAAGCCAACTCTTTCTTGCAATTTTGCCTTGTTCTGAGCTTTACCAGACAAATCTTCCTGATTGAAATGATAGTCTAAAAGAGTATCCGTCTGAGGATTATACAGGTCAGCATCAATCCCGTTCACGATACCAGATACCTTGCCAGACTCCATTCGAAGAATCTGATCCAAGTTACATCCGAACTGACTGGTCATAATTTCATGAGCATAGCTAGGTGAAACGGTTGAAACACGGTCAGCATAAAGAATACCAGCCTTCATCCAGTTCAGACAGTTGTTCCAGCGAAGGGTGCCATCAGCGTAACGTTCAAAGCCAACTCCAAACAAATCCCATAACATTCCTTCTGAAAATTGTCCTTGGAATTCCAAATTATGAATGGTTAAAACAGTTTTAATGCCCTCATAGGCTTGAATCCAACGGTATTTTTCCTTTAACAAGAAAGGAATCATAGCTGTATGGTAGTCATGAACATGGAGAAGATCAGGAATAAAGTCAATCCTTTCCATAGCCTCAATGGCAGCCAGTTGGAAAAAGGCAAAGCGTTCTCCGTCATCAAAATCACCGTAAACATGACCACGGAAGAAATAATATTGGTTGTCAATAAAATAGAAGGTTACACCATTTAAGACTGTTTTCTTAATTCCACAATACTGTCTGCGCCAACCAACACTCACCTCAAAATGAAGAACATCTTCAATCTGATTTCCAAATTTAGCCTCTACCATGTCATAGTAGGGTAAAATTACTGCAACTTCATGCCCTACTTTTGTCAGTGATTTTGGAAGAGCGCCAATAACGTCTCCCAAACCACCTGTTTTTGAAAAGGGTGCCCCCTCAGCTGCTACAAATAAAATTTTCATGAATGAATATCCTCTGTTACTTTAGCACCTTTCTTAACGACGACTGGATGTTCTGCAGTTCCACGGATCACAACTCCATCCGCAACTTCAACACCCTTGTCCAAGATAGCATATTCTACCTGAGCACCTTCTCCAATAACAACACGAGGGAATAAGATGCTATCTTTAACCAAGCTATCCTTATGGACATGAATATTACGTGATAAAACAGAATTAGCCACTTGACCTTCAATGATACTACCAGAGGCAAACTGAGAAGTGCTTACCTTAGATGTATTAGCATAATAAGTTGGCTCTTCGTTTTTTACCTTTGTGTAAATCTTTTGGTTTGGAGTAAATAGAGAGTAGAATTTTTGTGATTCAAGCATATCTTTGTTAGCTTGGTAATAAGACTCTACAGAATGAATATTTGCCAGATAACCTGTGTACTCGTAGGCAAAAGCCCCTTCTTTTGCAGCCAAATCCCGTAAAACATAACGCAATTTCTCTGGATGTTCTTTCTTAGCTTCTTCTTCTAAGCGTTCAATCAACCAAGGTGTATCAACGACAAAGATATCTGTAGACATATTGTAAACTTCATCTGATGATTTACTATCAAAGAGTTTATGAGAACGAACATGGTCTGTTTCATCCACTTCCAAGAGTGCATTGACTTCTGAAATATCTTTCTTAGGAAGTTTCTTATAAACTACAGTGATAGGTCCCTTTGTTGTAGTGTGTAGATGGAAAACTTGGTTCAAATCGATATTAATCAAAACATCACAGTTGAGTGAAACTGTTTGGTTTGAGCCAGAACGTTTCAAATAAGCAAGAAGCTGTTGGTAGTATTCTTTTCCAACTGTACTACTTTCCACACGGGTATTGTAAATACCTAGATAATAGTGACTTAGAAGAGTTGACAAGCCCCACTCACGTCCTGAACGAATATGGTCAAAGACTGAGCTAATATTATCTTGTTGGAAAATACCAAAAATACTACGAACACCAGCGTTAGCAAGACTTGAGAGCGGGAAGTCAATCAAGCGATATTTACCACCAAATGGCAAACTAGCTACTGGACGGTGGTCTGTCAATGTTGACATATCATGAAAACCAACTGTGTTTCCTAAAATGGCAGAATATTTATCAATCTTCATCTGTTGCTACCCCCACTACTTCATCATATCCTACAACTTGTACTTCATCTGTTCCATCAATTTCGACACCGTCAGAAATAATTGCACCTTCACCAATAATGGCACGTTTAATCTTAGCTCCTTGACCAATGATAGCTCCACTCATGATAACTGAATCTACTACTTCTGCTCCTTCGCGAACTTGCGCCCCTGTTGAAAGGATAGAGTGTTTAACCGTTCCATCAACAAAACATCCGTCTACAACCAAGGAATCTTCCACATGAGCATTGGCCCCAAGGAAGTTTGGTGGTGAAATTAAGTTTCTTGAGTAAATCTTCCATTGACGGTTACGGCTATCCAAGGCATTCTCTGGAGAAATGTACTCCATGTTCGCTTCCCAAAGCGACTCAATAGTACCAACGTCTTTCCAATAACCATTAAATTCGTAGGCATAGACACTTTCACCTGACTCAAGGTAATTTGGAATGACATTCTTACCAAAGTCTGACATATCGACATTGCTCTTTTCAGCAGCAACAAGCATATTGCGAAGACGTTGCCAATCAAAAATGTAAATTCCCATAGAAGCTTTGGTAGATTTAGGTTGAGCTGGTTTTTCTTCAAATTCAACAATACGATTGTTTGCATCTGTATTCATGATACCAAAACGGCTAGCTTCCTTAAGAGAAACATCAAGAACTGCTACTGTCAAACTAGCATTATTATCCTTGTGAGATTGGAGCATAGCATCGTAGTCCATCTTATAGATATGGTCACCCGAAAGAATCAAAACATACTCAGGATTAACACTGTCGATATAGTCGATATTTTGGTAAATAGCGTGACTAGTCCCTTCAAACCAACGATTTCCTTCACTTGCTGAATAAGGTTGAAGAATAGAGACACCAGAATTGATACCGTCTAATCCCCAACTTGAACCATTCCCAATATGATTGTTAAGAGCAAGTGGTTGATACTGTGTGATGACTCCAACATTGTGAATGCCTGAGTTGGCACAGTTTGAGAGAGCAAAGTCAATGATACGGTAGCGCCCACCAAATTGCACAGCTGGTTTTGCGATGCTTTGAGTGAGTTTACCGAGACGAGTTCCTTGCCCACCAGCAAGAATCAAAGCTAACATTTCATTCTTCATTTTCTACTCCTTTTTGGTTTTTACTTGTGACAATTTTAGTAGGTTTCAAGCGACGTTTGATTTTCCATACACTTGCTCCCATAGCCGGTAGGGTAAAGGTCAAGGTCTGCTCATAATCTTTCCATAGTCCTTCTTGCGTTTGAACAGTTTGATTATGTTCTTTCCAAACGCCTCCCCACTCTTCTAACTCAGTATTCCATACTTCTTCGTAAATTCCTGCAACGGGTAGTCCGATTGTAAAATCTCTTCGTTCAACAGGTGCCATATTAAAGACGCAGACTAGCATGTCGCCCTTCTTACCCTTACGGATGAAGGAAAGAACACTCTGGTCTCGATTATCCGCATCAATGATTTCAATACCATCATAGCTGGTATCGATTTCCCACAGACAGCGATGGTCTTTGTAAAACTGGTTTAGCTGAGAAGTGAAATACTTCATCTTAGCATTCATTGGGTCTTCTAGATTAGACCATTCTAGCTGTTCTTCAGATTTCCATTCTAGAAATTGTCCATATTCACTACCCATGAAGAGCAATTTCTTACCAGGGTGACAAATTTGGTAAGTGTAGAGATTGCGCAAGCCTGCGAATTGATTATAACGATCTCCCCACATCTTGTGCATCATACTCTTCTTACCGTGAACCACTTCATCGTGCGAGAATGGTAGGAGATAGTTTTCATTGAAAACATACATAAAGCTGAAAGTCACCAAATTAAAGTCATACTTACGGTAAATAGGGTCTTCTTCGTAGAATCGGAGGATATCATTCATCCAGCCCATATTCCACTTGTAGTCAAATCCTAGACCACCAAGCTCTTTCATTCCCGTAATCTTGGTTGCTGACGAACTTTCTTCTGCGATCATCATCACATCTGGATGTGCTAGTTTAATGACATCATTCAAGCGTTGAAGGAAATAATAACCCTCATAGTTGAGATTGCCACCATCTTTATTAGGTGTCCATGGAGCATCATCGTAGTCAAGATAGAGCATGTTGCTAACCGCATCCACGCGAATACCATCTAAATGATAAAAATCAATCCAAAACTTAATACTAGAAATCAAGAAAGACTGGACTTCATTCTTTCCAAGGTCAAAATTGAGTGCTCCCCAACCGTAGTTATGAGCCTTATTATGGTCTTGGTATTCAAAAGTCGGTGTTCCATCATAATAGGCCAAGGCATCATCATTGATAGTAAAGTGACCAGGTACCCAGTCTACAATAACACCTATATTGTTTAAGTGACATTCCTCAACAAAATCTTGAAACTCTTCAGGGCGACCATAGGCATGCTCTAGAGCAAAGTAACCCATAAGCTGATAGCCCCAACTCAAACCTAGTGGGTGAGACATCAAAGGCATAAACTCAATGTGAGTATAGTTCATCTCAACCAAGTAAGGAATGAGTTCATCTTTCAATTGAGCAAAACTATAAGGACTTCCATCTGGATTTCTCTTCCACGATCCAGCATGAACTTCGTAGATATTGACAGGACGTTCAAAGAAAGTCCAACGTTTTCTACGAGCTAACCAAAGCCCATCCTTCCATTTCTTTTCTGGAATCACTGTTAAAATAGCTCCAGTACCCGGACGTGCCTCATATCGTACAGCCAAAGGGTCAATCTTCATCAGCTGATGACCATTTGCACGTGTGATATGGTACTTATAAATTTGGCCTTCTTGAGCAAGACTGGTAAAGACTTCCCAGACTCCAAATTCATTCCGTTCCATCAGAATTTGATTTTCAACCCAATTGGTGAAATCCCCTACCAAGTGAACAGCCTGAGCATTAGGCGCCCACACACGAAAAGTATAGCCATACTCTCCATTTTTTTCTTCCCTATGAGCTCCCAGATAGTGCTGGAGGTGAAAATTTTCACCTGTCATAAAGGTTTTTAAAGCATTATTCTTATCCATACACCCTCCTATTTCTGTAAGCGTTTTCTATAGATTTATTATACTACCTTTTTAGGGAAGATTCAAGTAAATTACGGAATTTGCAAAAAAATCTTTTGAAAGTCTTCAACAAATTCACTGATGTGTTCACTTGTAAATCAAGAAATTTTCAGAAACGCTTTGAAAACGAATTGTTTTTTTACAATACTATCATAAAGTTCGTTATTTTACTAACAAAAATATAATTTTAAGTAAAAAAAGAAACCAGGAAATGAATTTCCTGATTTTATTGTTTTTAAGAGATAAAGCACTGTAAATGAATTTAAATTGTAAAATTCTACAAAACTTTAAAGACGCTGGCGCTAACGCCACCAACCGTGTCTTTATCAGCTAAATGGCTATTGGTCACCAACAGTTCTAGATTTCCAGCATTTTCAAACTGGAAGTCTTGCCCTTTAGCATTAAAGACAACTAATAAGTGTTCTTCCCCGTGAATTTCATAAACAATCCAACCACTATGCTCATTTGCTGAATTAACAAAGACATGATGGTAAATTTCTTCATAAGTAGGGTAAGAAAAGGCACTGGTTTCTGTCTTCAAGCGAATAATTTGACGAATAAACTCAATACTGTCTTGACGATCATTGATCAAATCCCAGTTGACTTGATTCACACTGTCAGGAGCGTTATAGCTATTCATAGCACGCTCTCTATCATCATGGGTCAACTCACCATTTTCACCAGTCGCAACCAATTTGGTACGACCAAATTCTTGACCGATTTCCATAAAGGACATCCCTTGCATGAGTAGATTCATGGCTGTGGCAGTTTCGACTTTACGCATGATTTGTTCTGAACTTTGGTCTGGATGAAGAGTTGCCAATAAATCGTGGAGATTGTAATTGTCATGGGCTTCCACATAGTTAAGTACTTGATTTGGATGTGTATAGGTTCCTAATTCACGACTGCCTAGGATTGCTTTGGCAAGAATTGGCTCTGTCGCAGCACCGCTGACAAAACCTGATTTAATTGCACCGTAAACTTCTCCACCTTTGACAGCATCACGCTGATTGTCATTAAAGAAACCAATATTTGGCATTTCGTAGGCGTTGTCCTTCTTAGCCTTATCATAAGGGGCAAGACCTGTTCCCATATCCCAACCTTCTCCATAAAGGATAATGTTAGGGTCAATTTCATCCAAGCTCTGACGAATCATCTGCATGGTTTTGACATCATGAATCCCCATCAAATCAAAACGGAAGCCGTCAATATTGTATTCCTGCACCCAGTATAGAAGAGAATCAATCATATACTTGCGGAACATTTCGTGTTCACTGGCTGTTTCATTTCCAACACCCGTTCCATTCTGGAAGGTACCGTCTGGATTCATACGATAATAGTAATCAGGGACAGTTGTTTGGAAAGGTGCATCAACAACTGAGAAGGTATGGTTATAGACCACATCCATAATAACACCAATTCCCGCATCGTGATAGGCTTGAACCATGGTCTTCAAATCACGAATAACCTGAGCAGGATCCTCTGGATTAGTTGAAAGGCTCGTTTCTGGTGCGTTATAGTTTTGTGGGTCATAACCCCAGTTGTAGGTCACATTCCCATCCGCATCATATTCTTTGTGACGGTCTGCAATTGGTTGCAACTGAACATAATTATAGCCCAGCTTCTTGATGTAATCAAAAGCAGTTGACTGACCGTACTGGTTAACCGTTCCAGTCTGGGCAGCACCCAAGAAAGTTCCTCGAAGATGTTCATCTACACCTGAGGTCGGTGATTTGGTCAAATCACGAATGTGCATTTCACAAATAACTGCCTTACATGGATTTGCCAAGCGCCAAGTAGCCTCAGAACCATGCTTAACCTCAAAGTTTTCAACTTGCTTTTCTGCATGATTCAGGATAGCTGAACGTTTGCCATCAGGACTGGTCGCGATTGTGTAAGGGTCACGTGTCAGTGTTTGGTGATGGGGGAATTGAACTTGATACTGATAAGCCTTACCAGTCAAATCTTCCTCAACATCCAAACTCCAGACACCAATAGTATTGTCCTTATGATTATAGGAATAGCTATTGCCTCTCTCCATCTCAAATGTCTTCCAAACAGGAGCATCATTAGCAGCTGATTCATAAACGACAACCTGCACTTCTGTCGCTGTTGGAGCCCAGAGAGCAAAATGAGCCTGATTGTCCTCTACACAGCACCCCAATTCACCTTGGTAGCCCCAGTGGTGGTCGAAACTAGCACTATTGATAGCCTTATCAAAGGCAAAAGGATTTTGATTCTTATAGAAAGGACTGGCAATAGCAGGATTTTCAGAGTAATAAATTCTGTCATCCCCTTCCAAAATCCAGACTTCTGTTAAAAGAGGATAGTGATTAAAACGGATAGCATATTCTTTACTGGTTTGGCCTGTGTGAACCACAAAATTTAAACTTTCTAAGGCATGGGAACTTGGGTGTTCAAAACTAAATAAGGCACCAAAATAATCTTCTTTGTAGGTCAGCAAATCAATCCGCTGGTCCTGACTTTTTACAAAAGAGCAAGTGTCGTATTCTCCATTCTTGCGATGGTAATGAATGCGCATAGGGTAGTTATACATTTTTATTTTTCCTTTTTTTAATTTGTTTCTGTTTCACTAATGAATTTTTGACCGATTTTGTCCCGATTAACAAACTAGTTATACTGTCTAAAGTCTTGTTTTAAACGATCATTACAGATTTTCTAGCCAAGCTTCATCTCGAACCTCGATACCAAGTTCTTGTGCTTTTTGAAGTTTACTTCCAGCATCTACTCCTGCAACGACGAGGTCGGTCTTTTTAGAAACACTGCCTGTCACTTTGGCACCCAGACTTTCGAGTTTACTTTTAGCTTCTGAGCGCTTGAGACGTTCCAATTTTCCAGTCAATACCACGGTCAAACCTGACAAGGCCGCATTCGCAACTACTGTCTGACCTTTATAGTCCAGATTGACCCCAGCTTCTCTCAATTCTCTGAGGAGAATTTCAGAGCCTTCTGTAGCAAAGTAAGTCTGAAGACTCTTGGCAATCACACCACCCAGACTTTCAATACTAGCCACTTCCTCTGGATCTGCCTGAGCCAGATTTTCAATCGAGTGAAAATGTTGAAGTAAAAGCTGACTGGCCTTGCTTCCGACATGGCGAATTCCCAAACCAAACAAGAGCTTCTCGGCAGAATTTTCCTTAGATGCTTGAATGGCTTGATACAGTTTAGAAGCAGACTTTTCCTTAATCCCCTCTAAAAGGAGGAAATCTTCTTCTTTCAAGCGGTAAATATCCGCCACATCTTTGACTAAATTGGCAGCGAAAAGCTTCTCAACAATAGATGGACCAAGGCCTGTAATATTCATGGCATCTCGAGAAGCAAAATGAATCAAACCTTCCATAATTTGGGCAGGACAATCAGGATTAACACAACGTAAGGCTACTTCATCTTCAAAGTGCAACAAGTCAGAGTCACAACTTGGACAGTTTGTAGGGATATCTAGTTTTTCTTCAGAAATTCTTTTGGACTCTACCACACGTAAAACTGCAGGGATGATGTCCCCGGCCTTATAGACGATGACCGTGTCGTCTTTGCGGATATCTTTTTCAGCAATATAATCCACATTGTGCAGGGTCGCACGGCTAACAGTTGTTCCGGCTAGTTGTACTGGTGTTAGATTCGCAGTTGGGGTTACAACACCCGTACGGCCAACTGTCCAATCAACTGATAAGAGTTGAGCTTCTTTTTCCTCAGCAGGAAACTTGTAGGCCACTGCCCACTTTGGAGCCTTAACGGTAAAACCAAGTTCTTCTTGACCTGCTAGGTCATTGACCTTGATCACCACCCCATCGATATCATAAGGCAGATTGTCCCGTTCCTCTCCTACTTCTTGGATAAAATTCCAAATCTCATCCATGCTTTCAGCCAGAATTCGTTTAGAATTGACTACAAAACCGAGCTGTTCTAGGTGCTTCAAAACCTTTTCTTGGCTGTCACGAGTTGAAGGGCTGGCTTCTTGATAGAGGAAAGTCGCAAGATTACGCTTGGCAACTACTGCTGTATCCAACTGACGTAGTGTGCCTGCCGCCGCATTACGAGGATTGGCAAATTCAGGCTCTCCATTTTCTTGGCGAGCTTGGTTAACCTGGTCAAAAGAAGCGCGTGGCATATAACATTCCCCACGAACTGTGATATCTAGTTCTTCTGGCAATGTCAAAGGAATGTCCTTAACACGCTTGAGGTTTTCTGTAATATTTTCCCCAATAGAACCATCTCCACGTGTTGCCCCAGCAAGCAAAATCCCCTTTTCATAAGTAAGAGAGATAGATAAGCCATCGATTTTCAGCTCACAAATATAGGTCGGATGAACCACTTCCTTACGAACACGCGCATCAAAAGCTTCAAGCTCTTCACGTGAAAAAGCATCCTGCAAACTATAAAGAGGATACTGATGACTGTATTTTTCAAAACCATCTAAAACCTTGCCACCAACACGATGGGTCGGACTATCTGCTAATACTTGATCTGGATAGGCAGCCTCCAACTCGACCAACTCACGGTAAAGGCGATCATACTCACTGTCTGAAACCGAGGGATTGTCACTCGTATAGTACTCAGTCGCATAGCGATTGAGCAAGGCGACTAACTCATTCATTCTTTTATTCATAAGACCATTTTACCATAAACTAAGCCCTCCTCACAAACGAGAAGGGCGGAAAAAATACTTAGATTGGAATTATTTTTAAAACTCAAACAGACTTATAGCTCTTTTTTGAAATGAGTTCGAACATAGCCTAGAGCTAAGAAGGATAAGGCGACAACTCCAAGTCCAATAATCAAGAAAGAATAAAGATGAACACTTGGAAGCCAGGTCATTAAACCTGTTGCAATAGGCATAAATAGTATGGCTAAGGTATAAATCGAACTGAGAACTCTACCAAGATATTCACCTTCAACCTTGGTTTGTACCTGAGCAAAAAAGTGAATATTGAACATCGTCATAAATAGTTCACAAATGAAATTCCCTGAAAAAGTCAGATAGGAGGGGAGGGTGAATCCCATTATCATCACTCCAAGTCCAGTCAGAGCCAATAAAAACAGAAGCATTTCCATACTGGCTTTAATCTTACTAGCTAGCAGCGCCCCAACAATAGAACCGATAGCCCCCATAGTTAAAATAGTGGCATAGGCACCTTGAACTCCATAGAGCTGATTTGAAAAGGGAAGGAGATAATTAAAAGCTGCGAAGAAAAAATTGACACTTGAAGCCATGACTAACAAAAAGAAGATTTCCTTTTGCTTCACAATATAGTGAACTCCCTCCTTGATATCAGAAAAAATAACTTTGAATGTAAGTTTCTTCTCCCCCAAAGTCTTCTCTTCTTTCTTTGGAAGCAAGGCTACTAAGCCAAAAGCGAGAAAAAAACTAAGGGCATCTAATACCAAGGTAATGCGAAGACTTGCAAATTGTAAGACCAGAAAAGATAGTACAGGGGAACTCACACTGACAACCTGCATCACTAATTCCAAACGAGAATTGTAGAGGACCAGTTCATCCTTCTCTACCAATTCTGTGATAATGGCCTTATTTGCCGGTCTAGAAAAGGCAAAAGCAATAGCCTGCACAATGTTAGCAACAATCAAAGCCCCAATCATCCAGCTATCATTCCTTATGAAAGAAATAGCCAGACAAAGAATCCCACAAACAAGGTCTGTCTCCATTAAAATCTTACGACGAGAAAATCGGTCTGAAATGACTCCGCCAAAGGGATTTACGAGAATAGATGTGACGAGTTCAGAAATCTGATACATTCCTAAAACTGTCTGTCCGATAGTCCCCATGGAAGCCAACCAGACACTATTTCCATAATCATAGAGCATATTCCCTATCTTGTTAACAGCTCCACGGCTAATCAACTGTACTGCATAGCGATTCATATAAAAACTCCTCTCAAATTTTGAAACTATTGTATCAAAACCGAAAGAAGCTTTTTTCTTTTTCCCTTATTTGGGAAAATTAATCTTTGACAAATTTTTCGTAGTGTTCCTGATAATAGGCTACTTGCTCTGGAAGACCTAGCAGGTCAAAAATATGCATAGCCTCTTGCATCTGCTTACAACCTTCTTTACACTTTCCTTTTTGGTAGAAGGCAAAGCCTTTTAAATAATGAAAAATATTACGCTCATAAAGCTTAATACCTTTACCAATAATCTTCTCTGTATAAGCCTCAAAATAGCTAGCGTTATCAAAAGAAAGATGCTCTAAACAATGCTGATAACAGTTAAGAGCCAAAATCAACACTAATCTCTTATGGCGACCAATCTCTTGGTAAAATTCCTCCCTCTCCATAACTTCTCTACCAATCCGAGTGACATAGTCCACATCGTAGAAACTATAGAGGTTCCCGAAAAGAATCAACTCATACATGGTCCATTCTTCTGTTTTGAAGAGATAATCTGCTACCTTATCCAAATCATCCTGCTTCATATCATAAGTCGCATCTCTTTGACAAATCAGACCCTGTAACAAAATCCAGTTCAGCTCAAAATAAAGGGGATTCGTCGAACTTTTAGCCTTTTCAAGTTGTTCTCTTTGAAGCTTTTGAAAACCTGCAATATCATTTGAGTAGTAAAGGGGTACAATTTGTCCCATCATGGCAACATGTTCATGATTGTGAAAATTCCTTGCCTTATCCATGAAATTTTCGATTGTGACATGAATGTTATCCAAAATCTCAAAAAAACGTGAGACTGCTAGGTCAGACTCCCCAAGCTCAAAGCGAGATAACTGAGAGGTTGAACAGGACTCCCCTGCCGCCTCCTTTAAAGAATAATTTCCACTTGTTCGAAATTCACGAAATACTTTTCCAAGATGTTCCATCTTTACACCTGCTCTGATAATTCTTCCCACTCAAGCATGGCTTCTTCCTGACGATGGCTGATTTTGTCCAACTCAGCCTGCAATTCCATCAGTTTGCCGGCATCGTTTGTTTCCAACATTTGTTCAGAAATGGCTTCGCTTTGATTTTCTAACTCTTCGATTTCAGCTTCTAGATTTTCAATTTGTCGCATGAGTTTGCGAACTTCTTTTTGACTTTCTTTCTGGGCTTGGTAGTCATTGACTGGACTTGCTTCTTTTACTTGATTGCTAGTTGAAGCTTCCAAAGCCTGAGTCATTTCTACTTCTGCTTTCTTCTCAACATAGTAGTCGTAGTCTCCAAGGTAGAGAGTCGAGCCATTCTCAGACAATTCCAAAACATGAGTTGCCACACGATTGATAAAGTAACGGTCATGGCTGACGAATAGAAGAGTTCCATCAAAGTCAATCAGGGCATTTTCCAACACTTCCTTGCTATCAATATCCAAGTGGTTGGTCGGCTCATCCAGAATCAAGAAGTTGTTGTTTTCCATAGACAATTTAGCCAAAAGCAAACGAGCTTTCTCGCCCCCAGACAACATGCCGACTGATTTTTTAACATCATCTCCTGAGAAAAGGAAGGCCCCTAGACGGTTACGAATTTCAACTTCTGGTGTCAGTTTAAAATCATTCCAGAGTTCATCCAGTACCGTATTACTGGGTGTCAGCTTGCTTTGGGTTTGGTCATAGTAACCAACCTCAACATTAGCGCCAAAGCGCTTTTCACCTTGGATAAAAGGAATCTGGTCTACTATAGACTTGATAAAGGTTGATTTCCCAATACCATTTGGACCAACGATGGCAACAGCATTCATCTTACGAAGGTCTAGGTTAATCGGTTGTGACAAGACTTCCCCGTCATAGCCAACAGCCGCATTTTCAACAGTCAAAACAACATTACCAGACGTTTTTTCAGACTGGAAGGTCATATTGGCTGATTTCTTGCCAGCTTCAGGCTTGTCCAAACGTTCCATTTTTTCCAGTTGTTTACGGCGAGATTGGGCACGTTTGGTCGTTGAAGCTCGGACTAGATTGCGATTGACAAAGTCTTCCAGAGCAGCAATTTCCTTCTGTTGCTTTTCATAGTTTTTTGCCTCAGTTGCTAGTTTTTGCTCCTTCAACTCGACAAAACGAGAGTAATTGCCCACATAACGATCCAAGGAATGCTTGGTCAAATCTAGCGTAATTGTCGCAACCTTGTCTAAGAAATAACGGTCGTGGCTGACAATAATGAGAGCACCGCTATAATTTATCAAGTAATGCTCTAGCCAAGCAATAGTTTCAATATCCAAGTGGTTGGTTGGCTCGTCCAAGACCAAGAGATTAGGTTTTTCAAGGAGCATTTTGGCTAGAGCCAAGCGAGTATTTTGACCACCAGAAAGCTCGGCAATTTTCATCTGCCACATAGATTCGTCAAACTTGAATCCATTCAAAATCGCTCGAATATCAGCTTCATAGGTAAAGCCACCTGCTTGGCGGAAATTCTCAGATAAGCGATCGTAATCTGACATCAGTTTATCCAAATCCTCACCAGACTTTTCACCCATCTCCAACTCCATCTGACGCAGTTGTTTCTCAGTCCGACGTAAGTCATCAAAGACATGAAGCATCTCATCGTAGATGGTATTTTCAGATTCAAAACGGCTATCTTGGGCTAGATAAGACAGAGAAATATCTTTTTTCTTATTGATTTCTCCACTAGTTGGCTCCTCTTCTCCAACTAAAATCTTCAAAAGAGTAGACTTACCTGCTCCATTTTTCCCAACAAGGGCAATCCTGTCTCGTTCATCAACCTGCAGGTTGATATTATCAAAAAGAACCTCTCCTGCAAAAGAACGTTCAATTTTATTAGCTTGTAAAATAATCATACAAGTAGTATAGCATGTTTCCCTAAGGCATTCAAGACTTGATAAACAGGCATATGTCACTACTTTTCTGAAAATTATGCTAAGGTTTTACTAAAATGTTAAAAAGTGCTATAATGTGAACGGTTAAAACAATTTACAAAAAGGAGAATTTTAATGTCTTACCAAGAAAATTACCAGAAATGGGTTGATTTTGCGGAGCTTCCTGACTATCTTCGTCAAGATTTGGAAAATATGGATGAAAAAACAAAGGAAGATGCCTTCTATACCAATCTTGAATTTGGTACTGCAGGTATGCGTGGCTTGATTGGTGCTGGTACAAACCGCATCAACATCTACGTTGTTCGCCAAGCTACTGAAGGATTGGCTCGTTTGATTGAATCAAAAGGTGGAAATGAAAAAGAACGTGGTGTCGCAATCGCCTACGATAGCCGTCACTTCTCACCAGAGTTTGCCTTTGAATCTGCGGCAGTTCTTGCTAAACACGGTATCAAATCTTATGTATTTGAAAGCCTTCGTCCAACTCCAGAACTCTCATTTGCAGTTCGTCACCTCAACTGTTTCGCAGGTATCATGGTCACAGCCAGCCACAACCCTGCACCATTTAACGGATACAAGGTTTACGGTGAAGACGGTGGACAAATGCCTCCACACGACGCGGACGCTTTGACTACTTATATCCGTGCAATCGAAAACCCGTTTACAGTTGAAGTTGCTGATGTAGAAGCTGAAAAAGCTTCTGGCTTGATTGAAGTTATCGGCGAAGCTGTTGACGTAGAATACCTCAAAGAAGTCAAAGACGTAAACATCAACCCAGACTTGATTGAAGAATTCGGTAAAGACATGAAGATTGTCTACACACCACTTCATGGTACTGGTGAAATGTTGGCTCGTCGTGCTCTTGCCCAAGCAGGATTTGACTCAGTTCAAGTTGTTGAAGCGCAAGCAACTGCTGACCCAGACTTCTCAACTGTAAAATCTCCAAACCCAGAAAGCCAAGCAGCCTTTGCACTTGCTGAAGAACTTGGTCGTCAAGTTGGTGCAGACGTTCTTGTCGCAACTGACCCTGATGCTGACCGTGTTGGTGTTGAAGTTCTTCAAAAAGATGGTAGCTACCTTAACCTTTCAGGTAACCAAATCGGTGCTATCATGGCAAAATACATCTTGGAAGCCCACAAAAACGCTGGAACTCTTCCTGAAAATGCAGCTCTCTGCAAATCCATCGTATCAACTGACTTGGTAACGAAGATTGCTGAAAGCTACGGCGCACCCATGTTCAACGTCTTGACTGGTTTCAAATTCATCGCTGAAAAAATCCAAGAATTCGAAGAAAAACACAATCACACTTACATGATGGGATTTGAAGAAAGCTTCGGTTACTTGATTAAACCATTCGTACGTGATAAAGACGCTATCCAAGCTGTTCTAGTCGTTGCTGAACTTGCTGCCTACTACCGTTCACGTGGTTTGACCCTTGCTGACGGTATCGAAGAAATCTACAAAGAGTACGGCTACTATGCAGAAAAAACTATCTCTGTTACCCTTTCAGGTGTCGATGGTGCTGAACAAATCAAAGCAATTATGGCTAAGTTCCGTAACAATGCTCCAAAAGAATGGAACGCAACAGCTATCACTGTCGTAGAAGACTTCAAGGCACAAACTGCTACTGCTGCTGACGGTACTGTTACAAACTTAACAACTCCTCCAAGTGATGTGTTGAAATACACACTTGCTGACGGTTCATGGATTGCCGTTCGCCCTTCAGGTACAGAACCAAAAATCAAGTTCTACATTGCAGTTGTAGGTGAAACCAACGAAGAATCACAAGCTAAGATTGCTAATATCGAAGCAGAAATCAATGCTTTTGTAAAATAAAGTCCTATAAAAGATGAGACAAACCAATCTCATCTTTTTTTCGTATCAAATCTAAGCAATTTTAGAAACTTTATGGCATACTAGACATATCAATGAAAGCGAGGTAATCTCATGGAACAATTTTTAGATAATATCAAAGATCTTGAAGTCACTACAGTTGCGCGTGCGCAAGAAGCTCTTGATAAAAAAGAAACTGCAACCTTCTTTATCGGTCGTAAAACTTGCCCTTACTGCCGTAAATTTGCTGGTACATTGGCAGGTGTCGTAGCTGAAACCAAAGCCCACATCTACTTCATCAATAGTGAAGAAGCAAGCCAACTCAGTGAGTTGCAAGCATTCCGCTCACGCTACGGAATCCCAACTGTACCAGGCTTTGTTCACATTGCGGATGGACAAATCAATGTCCGTTGCGACTCTTCAATGTCAGCACAAGAAATCAAAGATTTCGCAGGATTGTAAAAAAGCCACTCATCGAGTGGTTTTTAAATGGTCAAAATTGCGTTTTTTCAAGCAAATCTTGTATCATTCTATGTAGTTCTTCTATCTTCTCAGATTGCTTCTCAAGTAGTATTCTCTGACTAGACAATTCATCTTGGAGTTTATCAAGTTTTATCTGTTCATCTGGATTATCTTTTACAAAAAAGTTCGTCAAGGCACTCGTTAACATTCCTATTGTTCCAATACCAACAAGCATTAATAA
>CAJPJN010000008.1:0-20580 GCA_905369855.1 Streptococcus oralis
TTTTCATTCGAAGTAATAGATTTGCTTACATAATCAGTCCCCTTAACATCAGTTGAAGGAGCTTTATTTTCTTGAGCAACATCAAAAATAGGTTTGGGAGTTTCCAATTGATTCTTATTGTCTAACATTGCTAAATTGTCAGATTGAGTAGTTTTAGCTTTAGAAGTTGAGTTTGTACTCTCCACTTTCCCACTATTTTCGCTATTAGAATTGGGATTATCATTGGATATTTTCATTTCGGTTCTTTTTTCATCACTCATACCTTTGCTGTCGCTTACAACTTTATTACTAATACTCATGCTGTCACTTCTTGTATTCTCATCACGGACACTTTCAGTTACTGTTTCCTCAGAAGGTTTCACTGTCTCCGTTTGCTTAGGTGAGTTTCTCGAGTACATATAATCATACACCTGCTGTGCAGTTGCTCCGCCACCAACCCATCCAGATATCGGATGTCCATTTTTTAAATACAAAATTGTTGGTGTTCCTGGAATACCGACTTTTTTAAATAAAAACTCTCTCGCTTCCCCATCAAAATCCTTACCATCCAAATCATAATATTCTAACTTCTTTTCAATCAAGTTATTAAATTCTTTCAATTCAGGAGAAAATTGACGACAATGAGAGCAAGTTTTTCTACCAAAATAAATAGTATGTTCCAATTGATCCTCTGTAAAAGATTGACGAACGGCTTCAATATCTATCTTTTTAAAGTCCGTAACATTCTTCTCATACTCTTCTGGGGTTACAACAGAAGGCTTATGCTCCACCTTTTCCTTAGCCGATGGCAAATCTGGTGCCACAAGAGAACTATCATTCGCCCGAATAGATGAAGTAGTAGGCTGCTCTTCTGCATATACAACACCCGTAGTAATAGATGCAAATACAAGTGGTACAAGTAATAGCGATTTTATCTTTTGATTCTTCATAAGAATACTCCTTTACATTTGTTATCTTTATCTTACCTTATTTAAGATTACAAATTCATCTAAATCTTAAATGGTCATCGAAACATCTTGAATTGCAAAAAAAATCATTATAAAAGGGTAAGTATTTCGAAAACACTTATCCCTTTATACTTCATTAAGCTCTACTTTTTATAATACTTCAAGCCCCACATAAGCAGAAGCATGATAAGCAAGCAGAGAATATCACCAATATAAGCGATTAATTGTTGGTATAATTTTCCTGCTGTGATACTTCTATACAAACAAATAATAGACATCAATCCTGTCAAGCCGATGAATATAAGTTGATTGGTTCTAGGACTAACCAAATCATCATCTTCAAACTCTCTTATCCTCATTTCCCTAGTGAGGTAAACAGTGACCAAAATAGAAGCCAAGTTAATAACCACTAAAAGAAATTGGAAAACCAAGGAAAAATTTAAAAACTGACGAGATAGAAATAGATAAGTAGAGACAAGTAAGGGCAACTGACCTAGGAACAGTCTTGCAAGAAAGATGTTCCGTTTTTTAGCAAGAAAAGTTTTCATTTCTTTGCTCCTTTCTTTTTAGTTAAAGCAAGATAGATTATAACCGCAATCATATAGGCTATGGTATAAAATAGATGATACCAAGCACTCTCCCTAAGCGGATATAGAAAGATGGACATGATCAGATACAAGATGAAAATGACAAGTATTTTTTTCTTCATAAGATTTCCTCCTGAATCTTTGTTGAGCTAGAACCTTTACACTGCTAGTATAGCACTCATTTTATTCTTGGATCACTCAAATCGTAAATGGTCATCAAAACCTCTTGAATTGTTTAAAAATTTAAAAAGCAAGCATGAAAAACATACTTGCCCTGGGGGAACTTGACAATGTGAAAATACAAAATAGAAAACTACTCACCCTCACTTCCGTATGTTCTCATATATTCTCATGATCGCAACAAGGATAGCAGCTGTTCCACTTGCCAAAGCGATAAGGGTAATGATAATGTTGAGAATTTCAGGCGTACTCCCTATTCTGTTGATAAGACGGAGTAGAGATATAACTGTCAACTGAACCAGGAGTATTGATTCTACATTTACCAATGAAGTCAGTTGGTTTTCAACTGCATATAAAAAGGCTGGTAGCAAAACACAGGCTATAGCAATCACAAACAGGTTGCTCCCCGTTTCTTCTCCCTTGTTCACCACGGAAATCATGAGAAGATTCGATGCTATAATCAACGTAGAACAGATGATAAAAAAGGATTTCTTATTCATATAGGGTACCTCATATACTATGGCATTTTAATTGATGACTACAGGCGGTACTTCTTTCCACAGATCTTCTAATCATCAACTGACATCGAGTGAACTGTTAAAACCTGACGAAAGACTTGATTTTGACAGGTGGTATTTAGACTGGTATTAGGATAACTTTCCACAATCTTCATGACGGTATAGAGACCAACTCCTCTCTCCTCCCCTTTAGAACTTGCTCCGAAGGAGAAGATTTCAGAAATATCGATGCCCTCTTCTTTGATGGAATTTTCAATGATAAAGGTCTCCTGTGCTCCATTTTTAAAAAAGGCGATTGAAACGTGAGGTTGACTGGCCTCTGCAGTGGCTTCAATAGCATTGTCACAAAGGATAGACACAATGGTTAGAAAATCAAGCAGGCTCATCCCCTCAACCTGAATCTCCTCAGGAACTTCGACATTAAAGATAATCTTCTTATCTCTGGCTTTTAGAAATTTCCCTGCTAGGAGACTTTTGAGGGCACGGTCCCGAATATTCACCAATCGGCCCAGGTCATATTTGTTGTCCTGCAATTTTTCACTAGAATCCTTTAAGACCGAATCGTAGACCTCTTTTATCTGCTCCATATCCTCCTCTTCAATGCCCAGACGTAAGCTGGTCAAGAGGTTGGTGTAGTCATGGCGAAAGCTCCGTACTTCCTTATAAAGCTCCTCTATATGTCGACTATACCGTTCCATATCTCTATAGCGCAAGGCCTGCTCTTGGTCCAGTCTCTCATGGAGTTTGTCCTTCAAATAGGTATCCAGCTTCTTGATAATCCCCATAAAAAAGAGTAGGTAAAAGACTAGGATGAGATGGCGAACAGTCGTTGATTGAATACCTTGTTCATATTCAAAGAAAGACAGACTTTGCATCACTAGATAGTAAGCCCCCATTATCCAGTTAATCTTAGTCAGGGACTTTTGAAAACCTTTATCGAGAGTCTCCCTTCTCAAACTAGTAAAATCATAGTCTAACCATTTCAAAAAGGCTAGAGAAATAAAGCAAATGAAAATTTTTATACATAACCAAATAAAAGAGCGGTCATCATACACATGCCCTTGCCCCAAAAATGGAAGCACAAAATAGGAGACTACCCTGAAAAAAAGATTCACCAACATCATTGGAAAGAGACCATAAAAGAAGAGTAGTTTTTTAGAAAGCCCTCTTAACAATAAGAAAGATAAACCAATGCCGTACAAGGGTTCCATAAAATAAGATAGGTAAGTATTTCCTACTATATAGCTAATCATTACAAAAACAAAGGCCAATAGTATCTTAAAAAGAAAAGCCTTAAAAATTCTCTCAAAAGTGAGACCAATTCCATCCACCTTAAAGAAAATGACAATTTCTAGTCCCTGAGTAACAAGTGTATACAATATAATCCAAATATTATACATAAGTTCTCCTAACTCAATGTAAGTTATTGATAGCCTCAGATACTTCCCTGACCTTATAACGCGCTATCATACAGCTTCCCCCATTGGGAAAGAAAAGCAGTTTTTCTTTCTTATCCAAACGAACCACATTGGCAGGATTGATGAGAAAAGAGCGATGGCACTGCAAGAGACGAGGTTCCTGCTTGAAAACCTCCTCTAAACTCGCTGTAAATTCCAGCCTGTCCGTCTTAGTATAGAGAATAACACGATGGGCTCTGGGCGATGTTTCGAGATAGTAGACCTCTTTAAAAGGATACTGGAATTGGGCAAATTTTGATTTAAAGTAAAAGCAATCTTCCGCCAGACTCTTACTATCTTGACTATTGGCATAGAGGAGGGCTGTCTCGATCCGAGATTCAAACTCCTCTGCCGACAAGGCCTTATCAATGTAGTCCAAAGCAGACACTTGGTAGCGAAAGGACAGGGGCATAAACTCTGAGTGAGTCGTCACAAAGACTATCAAGGCATAAGGATCCCGATCCCGAATCTTTCTAGCCACTTCCAGCCCCTTCATCTCCTCATTTCGAATCTCAATATCCAAAAAGAATAGCTGATGCGCCCCCTTCTCATGCACCTCTGCCAGCAGTTGGTCTGGCTTACCAAAGACCTCAAAAGAGCTGGGAGTGATATGATGTTCTTTCAAAAGTTTCTCAATCGTCGTTTCAATCCTAGTCTGTTGGGAAAAATCATCTTCTAAAACAAATATTCTCATCTTCTTACTCTCCTTGTTTCGATTTCTTCCTAAAAAGAGAATAGCAAAAATACTCTGACACAAGCCCACCAAATCTTAAACAGGCCTTCAAAGCTCCTGAAAGGTAGCTTGTTCCTCAAATAAGCATGATAATCTTACCACTATTTTATCATAAAATCTTAACACTACCATTCAGGAAATTTCAATGACAATTAAAGATTTGATGGTGAAAAAGGAGATAAAAGTGATAGACTAACAGTACCAAAACACAGTTGCTAGAATAAAGACTAGCACCCAGATTAAAGGAGGAATTCTCATGACAGATACAGACCCCATCAAAACAGCTCAGGCACTGATAACTGACTTAAACAAAGCCTACCAAGCATGCAAACAGGCAACCGCTGACGACGTCCGCTTTCAGGAGCAATTAAACTCTATTCTTGGTTTTCTAGCCAAGGCTGAGACAGTGGATAATCGAGTCTTGATTGAACTGGAAAAATTTTACCAGACTTCCAGTCTTCTCATGGGACTCAGCGCCCTCAATCCAGATGCTCCTACTCGCGCCGCTTGGCGGGCCTATGACCGCTTCCACTTTGACCAAGTCAAGACCAAGTTGAGTCTCTACGGACCAACCATTATCCTGTAGAAAATAAAAGAAGTTGAGACAGACTGAACTCAACTTCTTTTTTAATGTCATATAGGCAATGTTAGTCCTGCATCTGACGTTTTACCTGATAAGGCAAATACAAGACTAGTAAAACCAAACCAGCTCCCAGCAAGGCTAGAATGGCTAGTTTTTCTTGGAAGGTCACAAGGCCGACGACTAATTCCACAAGTAAAACAAAACTAGTCAATCCTCGGACTACAGCCTGCAAGCCTTTTTCCTTTTGCCCCTTGTCCAGTGGAAAGAGTTGGGTCAAATACTGGTAGTCAAAGGCATGATAGAGGGCCAGTAACTGGAAGAGCAAGAGGTAGTTAAAGAGAACCACCACTGCTGTCGCAATCCAAGCTTGCTCGATAAAGACCTGCGCCAATATGGAAAGCAAGAGAAGTCGAAGACTGAGGGCAAAGAGGTCTCCATTTCGCAGATAAGAACGCAGATAGAGATTTTGCCAAATCTTTCCAGGCACCTTCTGAACAGCCTTTAGGATAAAGTCCAGATAGGCACGACGCTTGACGCTGTTTGAAATTCCCTTGACCTGCGTAAAGAGGGCAAAGAAACGAAGCAAGACTTGCTTACGCTTGCTTTCTTGAGAAATAACATAGTCCCAGTCCAGTCCAGTTTCAGTGAAAAATTTGCTGGCCTTTTGACGAAAGAGGAAATATTTACCTACTCCCAATAAAAGCACATAGACCAGAAAAACAGGCAAGTCATAACCCATAGCTAAAAATAAGGGCGCAAGCAAAAGCAAGAAAAGGGTCTGGACAAAGAGCCAAAAGACTAGGGAAATGCCAGTTTGACTCTTGAGATGGAGTTTGATTTCCTCTTCTCCGACTAAGAGAAAGAGCTTGTCTGGAGCCTCCATATAGGTGGCAATTCCTCCCCAAAGTAAAAGTAAAACAGAGGTAATTCCTACAAATAAAAGGATAGGCCAATGATTTTCAGGAAAATCTTGTAAGAGTTGACTGTACTGGTAGGCTAAAAACCCCAGCAAGACAAGCAGGAACAAGACAAAGTGGTCATTGAGAACATAGCGCAGATAACCAAGACACTCCTTACGAAAAGCCTGCTTTCTCTTTAAAAACAAGTCTTTCATAGCTCCTCCTCTTTGGTCAGAGCCAAGTAAATATCATTCAAACTAGCCTCAGGCATATCAAAGGCTTCGCGCAGTTGCAAGAGATTTCCCTTGGCACGCACCTCTCCCTTGTGGAGAATGACAAAAGCATCACACATCTTCTCCGCCGAATCCAGCACGTGGGTACTCATAAGAATGGACTTGCCCTTTTGCTTTTCCACTTCCAAAAGCTGAATCAAGTCTGCAATAGCCAGTGGATCAAGACCAAGGAAAGGCTCATCCACGATGAAAAGACTCGGATCCACCACAAAAGCACAGATAATCATGACCTTCTGCTTCATCCCTTTTGAAAAATGAACAGGGAACCAGTCCAATTTCTGATCCAGACGGAACATTTTTAACAAAGGTTCTACTCGCTCAAAAGCCACCTTTTGCTCAATAGCATAAGCCATAGCAACCGTTTCGATATGCTCTCTGAGGGTCAATTCCTCATACAGACTAGGTGTCTCAGGAATGTAGCCAATTTGCTTGCGGTAACTAGTCGCATCTTCTTGCAGGGTCAGGCCATTGATATTGATGGAGCCACTATAAGGTGTCAACAGACCAATAATCTCATTGATTGTCGTTGATTTCCCAGCACCATTGAGACCAATCAGACCGACCAGCTGCCCACTTTCAACGGTAAAGGACACATCTTTCAAGACAGGGACATGGACATAGCCACCTGTCAGGTTTTTAATTTCTAACATATTTTCTCCAAATCTGGTATAATGTAGCTATATTATATCAAAATTCAATACAGTAGAGGTAGATTTTATGTCAGATTGCATTTTTTGTAAAATCATCGCAGGGGAAATTCCTGCTTCAAAAGTATATGAAGATGAGCAGGTTCTTGCCTTTCTTGATATCTCTCAAGTGACACCAGGACATACCTTGGTCGTGCCAAAAGAACACTATCGCAATCTTTTGGAAATGGATGCTACTAGCGCCAGCCAACTCTTTGCCCAAGTACCAAAAGTAGCTCAAAAAGTCATGAAAGCTACTAAGGCTACTGGTATGAATATCATTGCCAACTGTGAAGAAATAGCAGGGCAAACAGTCTTCCATACCCACGTTCACCTCGTGCCTCGCTACAGTGCTGACGATGACCTCAAAATTGATTTTATCGCCCACGAACCAGACTTTGACAAACTTGCTCAAGTCGCTGAAATCATCAAAAACGCCTAAGGAGTTGCCATGAAATTATCCAATCTACTGCTATTTGCAGGAGCTGCAGCCGGAAGTTATCTGGTCACAAAAAATCGCCAAACCATCACAGATGAAGTCTTGAATACCACTGACCGCGTTCAAGCTATCAAGGACGATGTGGATATTATCCAAAACAGCCTGCAAATCATCGACCAGCAAAAAGAACTCATCAAGGAATATCAAGAAGACCTGACTTACAAGTTTAAGGTCTTGGAAAAGGATATCCAGACTAGACTAGCTGTTATCAAAGAAACACAGGAAATCGAAGATAAGTAAAAGAGCCCGACGGCTCTTTTTTAAAAGGTAAACAAGTTATATCCCATCAACTATACATCATAATTTAGTCAACTCATACTCAATAAAAATCAAAGAGCAAACTAGAAAGCTAGGCGCAGGATGCTCAAAACACCGTTTTGAGGTTGTAGATAGAACTGACGAAGTCAGTAACATATATACGACAAGCCGACGCTGACGTGGTTTGAAGAGATTTTTGAAGAGTATTATTCACCGTTTCATAACTAAATTGAAGACTTTCCCCGACTTTCCGCCGTAATGAAAATACCTGAAACAGCTTGATTTCAGGCGTCCGGAAACTTTGAGACCTAGGCTCAAAGTTTAGGTATGGAACTTCGAAGAAGGTCGCTACCGTCCGTCATCACTTAAGGAAAGTCTTAAAAAATCTATAAACAAAAAGAGGAATGAAAATGAAACAGTTTTTTAAAATTCTGGCACAGATCATCCTAATCCCTTGTGGTTGCCTTAGCCTTCTTGCGGTCCTAGCATTTCTAGTACTGTTTTTTGCCTTCAGAGCCTCACCGATTGACATTCACAAGGGAAATAACACCCTCAAACAAATCTTTACCTCCCTTGACATGCCTCCTAAGAAAGTAAAATCAAATGGAAGATATAAATACGAGGGTGGGGGCTTAAATTTTTATGTTACTTTCTCAGATGAGGTCATCAATAGCCATCCCGTCTTAAAAGAAAGTCCAAATCTCACCAAAAACCAACTCGAAGTCTATGTCCTACAGACTGGAGATATCTCCTACTATAAAGTAGGGGATAACTTGTTCAATCATGGTTTATTGCAATTTTTAAAGAAGGAAAGTAGGAATTATTTACAAGAAATCGGAAAGAAACCAAATCCTGATTACTCAGTTCTATATTGGAAGGATCAGGAAAGTCTAAAAAAGGGAATTGCATTCTATGAAAAAGCCTTGACTTTAGTGGATATTCAGGATAACTCTGCAATCAACCATATTGATACCGTTACCATTAAGCCTGGTAAAGAAGCGGAAATCAAGCAACTCATCCAAGATATGGATGCAGCTGGCTTGCTCAAGCAAAGATCTGATAGAAAATCAGCCGATGAGTGATTGTTCCAATGCTAACATTACAAAGAATAAAGTAAAAAGAGCCCAACGGCTCTTTTTGTGTTATTCTCCTTCAAAGGCATCTTTAATATGGTCAAAGAAGCCTTTTTTCTTTGGATTTACTTTCAAGTCACCAGCAGCTGCGAATTCTTTCAAAGCTGCTTTTTGACGGTCGTTCAAGCCTGTCGGTGTTACGACATTAACGGTAACGTATTGGTCACCAACTGCACCGCCACGAAGGCTCGGAGCTCCCTTGCCACGTAGACGGAATTTCTTACCAGTCTGAGTTCCCTCTGGAATAACCAATTCAACATCACCATGAACAGTTGGGATATCAACTGTGTCACCAAGAGCTGCTTGGACAAAGTTGAGGTTGAGATTGTAGAAGATAGTCGTTCCTTCACGTTCAAACTTGTCGCTGGCTTCCACAGAAACCACTACATACAAGTCACCATAAGGTCCACCGTTAAAGCCAGCTTCACCTTGACCAGCTAGGCGAATTTGTTGACCTGTTTCCACACCAGCAGGGATTTTTACATGTACACTATGAGCTTGTTTTTCATGACCTGTTCCGTGACATGTTGTACATGGATCTTTGATTTCTTTTCCGCGACCGTGACAGACATCACAGGTTACTTGGCGACGCATCATACCAAGTGGAGTCTGTGTATCGACGTTAATGACACCAGCGCCATGACAGCGTCCACAAGTGACTGGACTTGTTCCTGGCTTAGCACCTGAGCCATTACATGTACTACAGCTTGCTTCACGATTGTATTTAACCTCTTTTTCAGCTCCAAAAATAGCTTCTTCAAAGGTCAAGTTCACACGATACTGGAGGTCATCCCCCTGACGAGGAGCATTTGGATTGCGTGAAGCACCGCCTCCGCCGAAGAAACTTGAGAAAATGTCCTCAAAACCACCGAAGCCTCCTGCCCCATCGAAACCGCCGAAACCACCAGCTCCACCAAAACCACCATTGGCTCCAGCAGCACCGTATTGGTCATAGGCAGCACGTTTTTGGTCGTCACTCAAAGTCTCATAGGCTTCCTGAACTTCCTTGTACTTTTCCTCAGCACCAGGCTCCTTGTTGATATCTGGGTGGTATTTTTTCGAAAGCTTACGATAAGCCTTTTTGATCTCGTCTGCCGAAGCGTTTTTTGACACCCCCAGACGATCATAAAATTCAGTATTGTTCATACAAGATACCAAGACCGTAAAATTCGACTGAAAAATAGGAAATCTGACGCTGGAGCGATGCTCCTAGACAGATTTATCTTTTTTCCGAGAATTTAGGTCGGGTTCAATTCCTTTCTTTTATATTGAGTTAGAAATTCTGGAACCCGTGTTCAATTCCCTGAACACCTTTGTTCCTTTCTATAATTTTCATGTAAATCTTTAGAGGCTGTTTTCTATACTCTGCTTCACTTGATTAAACTCTTCATCTGATAGAGTAAATATCAAATCCTCTTCAGCATACTCGTTCTGTTCTTTAAAATAGTTGTCCGTATTCTCTGCCAACCCTAAACCGAAAATCACTTTTCTTGCAAACTCTTGATGTGCAAAACCGATAGCCGTAATGATTTGTTTATCTTGGACAAGAACTTTCGGTTGGAAATTATCACGTGGAAGAAATTCAAAATAATCAAAGAAGTTTTGCCAAATTCCACCTGTAAATTTCGTGTCGTTCAACAAGCCTGCTTTCGCCAGTAAAAGAGGCGCTGAAGAAATGGCTGCAATTAGGATATCTTGCTCATTAAGACTTCTCAAAAACGAGATCAATTTCTCATCTTGTAGAGTAGGACCTATATTTACCATTCCTGGCAAAATCACACAAGAATAATCTTCTATGCGGATCTGATCCAATGTTTTCGTCGGTTGACAGGGCAAACCATCCTCAGAGACCACCATCGAATTCTCAGAAGCGACATAATCAATCGTGATATCAAAAGACAGAGCTAAAGTACTCGTTAAAGTGGTTATCTCATAAAGAGAAAAATTAGGATAAATGATACAAAGTACTTTTTTCATACGCAACATCCTCTATTTTATCGAAAAACAGAGGCTGGGTTGCAACCTCTGGATTTCTTCTTATCATTACGACGTTCGAGTTTTAAAAATCAAACTAGTAATGCTAAATCGAGCACTCCCTAACCTCTTGGTGAAAAAGACAAATCTTCCTAGAAACTAAAGTTTCTGCGTCAGATTTCCTATTTTCACTGTGAGGTTTTAACGGGCTCTGCATCTTATTTTTCCGTAAACTCTCCGTCTACGACGTCATCGCCTGCGTTTCCTGTTGCTTGTGCGCCTTCTGCTCCTGCTTGAGCTTGTTGGGCTGCTGCGGCTTGTTCGTAGAGTTTAACAGCAAGGCCTTGAGCTTTTTCGTTCAATGCTTCAAGTTTTGCTTTCATATCATCCAAGTTGTTGTCTTCTTGCGCTTTCTTAAGGTCATCAAGGGCAGCTTGGGCAGCGTCACGTTCTGCGTCGAAGCCTTTGCCTTCAGTTTCCTTGATTGTCTTTTCAGTCGCAAAGATCGCTTGATCTACTTCGTTACGAAGGTCAACTTCTTCTTTACGTTTCTTATCTGCTTCAGCGTTTGCTTCTGCATCTTTCATCATGCGGTCGATTTCTTCGTCAGTCAAGCCTGAGTTCGATTGGATCACAATAGTTTGTTCTTTTTGAGTTCCAAGGTCTTTGGCCTTAACAGACACGATACCGTTCTTGTCGATGTCAAATGTTACTTCGATTTGAGGAATTCCACGAGGTGCAGCTGGGATATCTGTCAATTGGAAACGTCCAAGAGTCTTGTTATCTGCTGCCATTGGGCGTTCACCTTGAAGAACGTGGATATCAACGGCTGGTTGGTTGTCTGCTGCTGTTGAGAAGACTTGTGATTTAGATGTTGGGATTGTTGTGTTACGGTCGATGAGTTTTGTGAAGACACCACCCATTGTTTCGATACCAAGTGACAATGGTGTTACGTCAAGAAGGACAACGTCTTTGACATCACCAGTAATCACACCACCTTGAATCGCAGCACCCATAGCAACTACTTCGTCAGGGTTTACTGATTTGTTTGGTTCTTTACCAGTTTCAGCCTTAACAGCTTCTACAACGGCTGGGATACGAGTTGAACCACCAACAAGGATAACTTCGTCGATTTCTGACAAGCTCAAACCTGCATCTGAAAGGGCTTGACGAACTGGAACTTTTGTACGTTCTACAAGGTCACGAGTCAAATCGTCAAATTTCGCACGAGTCAAAGTCATTTCCAAGTGAAGAGGTCCAGCTTCACCAGCAGTGATAAATGGCAAGCTGATTTGTGTTGAAGTTACACCAGAAAGGTCTTTCTTCGCTTTTTCAGCTGCATCTTTCAAACGTTGCATTGCCATCTTGTCAGTAGACAAGTCAATACCGTTTTCTTTCTTGAATTCTGCTACCAAGTGGTCAATGATTTTTTGGTCAAAGTCGTCACCACCAAGTTTGTTGTCCCCTGCAGTTGACAATACGTCGAAGACACCGTCACCCAATTCAAGGATAGAGACGTCGAATGTACCACCACCAAGGTCGAATACCAAGATTTTTTCTTCTTTATCAGTCTTGTCCAAACCGTAAGCAAGAGCTGCTGCAGTTGGTTCGTTGACGATACGTTCTACTTCAAGACCAGCGATTTTACCAGCGTCTTTAGTTGCTTGACGTTGAGCATCGTTGAAGTAAGCTGGAACTGTGATAACTGCTTTAGTTACTTTTTCACCAAGGTAGTCTTCAGCATAACCTTTCAAGTATTGAAGAATCATAGCTGAGATTTCTTGTGGAGTGTATTCTTTTCCGTTAGCAGAAACTTTTTCAGAAGTTCCCATCTTAGATTTGATAGAGATAACTGTATCTGGGTTTGTAACTGCTTGACGTTTTGCAGCATCACCAACGATGATTTCTCCGTTTTTAAATGATACTACAGATGGAGTTGTGCGGTTTCCTTCTGGGTTTGCGATGATTTTTGATTCAGTTCCTTCAAGAACTGCAACTGCTGAGTTTGTTGTACCTAAGTCAATACCGATAATTTTAGACATGTGTTTTTCTCCTTGTTAGTTAATTTTCTATTTTTGATATTTCCCTTAAGTGGTGGGGACGTGAGCAACTCCCTCCGGGATTTCATCACTTATTTTTGAGCCTATTGTCTCAAAAATCCCCTGTTTCAGTAGCAGAAGCTACTGAAACTTTCACCACGGTGGGAAATATCTTCCTTGCAAGCCTCCGGCTTGCCTCTTATCTTTCTTCATAGTTTATTGTCGTTTCGGACAAATTTTGTCAAGTTTTCTAAACTAGTTATAGACCACTACCATTGCTGGGCGTAGGATGCGGTCATGGAGTTTGTAGCCTTTTTGGAAGACTTGGGCGATGGTATCTGCTGGGTGTTCATCGTCTGCTGGGAGAGTTTGGATGGCCATATGGTAGTTATGGTCAAATTCACCGTCAGCTGCGATTTCTTCGATTCCTTCTTCTTTCAAAGCGTGAATCAAGCTTTCTTGCACCATTTCCAAGCCCTTCTTCACATCATCTGTCAAACCTTCAACTGCGAGTGCACGCTCAAGGTTGTCCAAAGAAGGGAGAATCGCTTTTGCCAAGTCCTGGCTACGATAACGTTGCAAGTTTTGACGCTCTTCATTGGCACGGCGTTGGATATTTTGCATTTCTGCATGAGCGCGAAGATATTTATTTTCGAACTCATCTGCACGTTCATTTGCCAAGTCCAACTCAGACTTCTCAGGAGTTGTTTCTTCTACCGTTTCCACAACTTCCTCTTCTTGAACTTCTTCTACTTCTTCATTTTTTATATCTTGGGCCATTTTCGCCTCCTTTAATGATTTCAATCTTAATGTACTTCGTAATGATTACTGCTGAGGTAGCGGTAAAAATCTGTCAACTTCATGGTCAAAACACGATTGACCACATTGACTTGGTTGATTAGCTGTTGGTAATCCAGATTAACTGGACCGATAATGGCTAGAATTCCAACTCCCCGATAAGGAATAAGGAACTTACTACTAATCACCGCTAGGTCAGCTAGACAGGACTCTTGACTATCTGCAACACGGACGTTTTGCATCTGATCTTCACGCAACCCCTCACGAATCTCCAGAGCCACCTTTTGCGGTTGGTCAAAGAACTGATAGGCTGCTAGATTGGCAAAATTCAAGAGATTAACCTTGCCCGCCACCACAATGTTTTCGTTGAACATTTCCTTAAAGATATGTTCAAAGAGATCGATGACATTGTCCGTTGTTGTAAAGTAACGCTGGATAATCTGCGGAATCTCCGTCCGAATCTTGTAGTGAATATCTAGAACGGTGTGGCCGAGGAAACGTTCCTGAATGATGCTCTTCAGTTTCAGCAAATCCTCCTGCAAGAAGTTCCTTGGAATCAGAAACTGACTGGTAACCGTTCGAGACTCATCAAGTGTAAAAACTGCAAGAGCAGTATGTTGTCCCAAAACAACGATATCAAAGGCTGTCAAACGTTGCCTGCTCGGCTCAACATCCAGTGCCACTACCGTACAGCCACTCAAGTCTGTCAGTAGATTAGCTGCCTCTTGCAGAATATCCTCCAATTTGAAGAATTCCTGATCAAAGGCTTTAACAATCTCATAAACCTCATTTTCAGCCAGTCGGTCAAAATCCAGTGAGTGTTTTACATAGTACTGAAAACCAGCAACACTTGGCATCCGACCACTTGAAGTATGAGCCTTCTCAAGCAAACCTTGCTTTTCTAGAGCCGCCATGTCATTACGAATGGTTGCACTGCTAGAGTTAATAGACTCTTGCAAGGCTTTGGATCCGACAGGTTCGTGCGTTTTGGTAAAGATGTCAATAATCAGATTTAAAATATCCTGCTGACGCTCTGTAACCATCTCATCACTCCTCTCTGTCTGATCGATTAGCACTCGATACACTCAAGTGCTAACTTATGATTCTATTATACACCCTTAAAAGAGAATGTCAAGACAAAAACTCAAAAAATTAGCACTCTTTTATCAAGAGTGCTAAAAATCAGTCTGAAGACCGAGAAACTCACCTTCCATCTACTTGGTATTTCCTTTTAAGTCTGAAAAAACCATGGATTAGATAAGAAATCATAAAAGCATATAAAAGAAAAATAATAAAGAAAGACATAGAAAGATCTTCTCTAAACGAACTCATACAAACAACAAGACCACCTGAGAAAGTAGCTGTACATGAACGAAGTCTATATCGCATAACTTCCCATCTGAGTCCCTTACTCATATAGACTTGATCCTCTGAAAGTGTATCAGAAGCTGGTTTACGAAGAATTGAACAAAAACCTGTTTCTATCAATTCCCAACCTCTATTTCTAAAATCTTGCAGTTCATGCTTATATTTTTTAAGAAATCTAGAATCATAGATACGGTAGATGACATCGTCTGGTTGACATTGGTCAAAATAGAAAAAACCAAAACGACTAGTTCTATACCTCCAACCTTTCAAATGCATCTCATGTAAATATTCTTCTTTCTTGTCCAAATCAAGAATAGTGAAAATCCGAAATTGCTTTTTATTTATCATGACTTCCCCTCCAATTTTGAGCATACCTACCCTATCATAAATCTGATAATTCCTTCTTTTTATGCCATAACTTCCAGCTAATATAGGCAACTATTAACAAAAGGATTAAAGACAAGAAAATATCTAGCCCGACCGCAAGTAAACTCCATAGACCATACGCATTACTTTTATTGAGCAACTTAAGTAAGAATGGTATATGTATGGCTAGCAAAAGTAAAACAGGTACTAATCGCAGTCTTAAAATGCGATTAACCATAGCTAACTTCCCGGCCGCGTCATTATAAATTTCAAACTCTGCATCCGATTCAATTTCAGAATGTACTTTTCTAAAATAGGAAAAACTATTAAAGTCTGTAATATGCTCCCAGCCACAGTCTTTAAATAGTTGTAAATAGGAGGCTCTCTCTGATTTTTCCATTGGGTAAAAATCCAACTGATAAGACACTTGCTCAGGCTGACACTTTTCAAAGGTATACTTAACTGCAAACAATAAGATAGAATAGCTTACTTTCCTAAGTTTCCAGCCCTTAGCATGCATTTCTCTAAAGTATAGAGCCTCCCTCTCATAATCCGCAATTGTAAAAATTCGATAAACAATTTTCTTTTCCATCATCCTTCCTCCCGACTGTTTCTATAGAGCCGTTCAATACGCTTCAATTCAATATCTAAGACTTTGCGTCCCAAGTCTGTAATCTGATAGATTTTCCGTTTTTCCTCTTCGCGGACAAAGGAAATCAAACCATCCTTTTCCATCTTTGACAAGGTTCCATACATAGTTCCAGGACTAATCAAGACTTGCGAATCTGTCATATCCTTGACCTTTTGCGTAATACTATAACCATGACGCTCCTTTTGCAAACAGAACAAGATATAAAAACCCGTTTCCGTCATGGGAAGATAAACTCGACGAATCTTATCCGTTAATTCCATTTATAGCTACCTCCTATCCAGTTCGATATATCGCACTTCGTTATATAAAATATATCACACCTCGATATAAAATACAAGAAAAAAGACCGCCCTTAGGCAATCTTTCTTCTATATTAATATTAGTATTAGTAAAGGTCTAAATAGTTATCAATTTCCCATTGTGAAACGAAGGTTGCATAACTTGCCCATTCGATTCGTTTGGCTTCAAGGAAACTAGTATAGATATGTTCTCCAAGAGCCGCTCTGACAACTTCATCTTCAGTCAAAGCCTTCAAAGCGTTGTGAAGGGTTGATGGAAGGTCTGTAATGCCAGCTTCCTTACGCTCTTCTGCTGTCATGATGTAGATATTTTCTTCGATAGGAGCTGGTGCTTCGATTTTATTTTCAATACCATGCAAACCAACTTCCAAAAGAACCGCCATAGCGATGTATGGGTTTGCCATCGGATCCACTGAACGCAACTCAAGACGAGTTCCCATACCACGTGAAGCAGGCACGCGCACAAGTGGCGAACGGTTACGACCAGCCCAAGCAATGTAAACAGGCGCTTCATAACCTGGAACCAAACGTTTGTATGAGTTAACCGTTGGGTTCATGATGGCAGTATAGTTGTAGGCATGTTTGATCAAACCACCAAGGAAATGGTAGGCCGTTTCTGACAACTGCATTCCTTTTGGATCATTTGGATCAAAGAAGGCATTGTTTCCTTCTGCATCAAACAAGGACATATTACAGTGCATACCTGATCCAGCAATACCAAATTTTGGTTTAGCCATAAAGGTTGCGTAAAGGCCATGTTTGCGAGCAATGGTTTTAACAACGAGTTTAAAGATTTGAATCTTATCACAAGCACGGAGAACTTCATCGTACTTGAAGTCAATCTCGTGTTGTCCAACCGCAACCTCGTGGTGACTCGCTTCTACTTCAAATCCCATTTTGGTCAAGACATTGACAATCTCACGACGTGTATTGTCCGCAAGGTCAGTAGGCGCCAAATCAAAGTAGCCACCCTTGTCATTCACTTCAAGTGTTGGGTCTCCATTTTCATCCAGTTTAAATAGGAAGAATTCTGGCTCTGGCCCAAGATTGAAGGATTTGAATCCCACTTCTTCCATGTGACGAAGAGCACGTTTCAAATTGCCACGAGGGTCACCTGCAAATGGCTCACCTTCTGTTGTATAGACATCACAGATCAAACCTGCAACACTTCCATTTTCATCTCCCCAAGGGAAGACTGTCCATGTATCCAAGTCTGGGTACAAGTACATATCTGACTCATTGATACGTACAAAACCTTCAATAGAAGATCCATCAAACATAGCCTTGTTTGACAAGACTTTATCTAACTGTTCATCTGTAGCAGGAATTTCGACGTTTTTCATGGTTCCCAAAATATCTGAGAACATAAGACGAATAAAGGTAACATTTTTTTCCTTGACTTCACGACGAATATCTGCAGCTGTGATTGGCATGAGTTTTCTCCTTAATGTATGACTACTTGCGGTTGCCTAACCGCGACCAAAAGGTGACCGTACTGAAGCAAAGCGACCCTGTTGGAGGAGTTCATTGTGAAGTGCACGACGCACCTCAGTCTGACTCACCGCTTTCTTGGATTTCGCTTCACGTTCAGCATATTTTTTCTTAATGGCAGCGATATTATAACCTTCAGAGATATAATCTTTGATTTCAAGCAGACGATCCATGTCATTCAAGGAATACATGCGACGGTTCCCTTCGTTTCGATCAGGTTTAATCAACTCTTGATCTTCATAATAACGAATCTGACGCGCCGATAGATCGGTCAACTTCATAACACTGCCGATAGGAAAAACAGCCATATTTCGGCGAAATTCTTTTTCCTTCATTTACAATTTCCTTCTTTCTGTCTATTATAGTCTAAAAAAAGACAAACGTCAATTGATAATGTTATAAAATGTAACATTATTTTTCTTTTTTCTCTAAAAAGAGCCGAATACGATCAATATCGTAATTTACGAGAATTGCGACAAAAACTCCCATGAAAGTTTCTGATACACGCGCAAACACGTACAAAATCGTTTCTCCGCTCGGAATCGATAGGGTAATGATTAACATGGCTGCTACACCACCAATGACACCTGCTTTGTTATTCATGGCTACATTTGTCATAATGGTTAACATGGTGCAGATTGGAACAACAACTAAGGTTACCCAAAAGGCTTCGTGAAAAAAACTATTTATTAGGAAGAAAACCAAGGCATAGAGGCCACCGATACTATTTCCTAGAATACGCGAAGTCCCAAAATGGACACTCTTATCAAAACTCTCCCTCAGACTAAAAACCGCTGTTAAAGCACCGATTTGAAGACCTTTCCAGCCAAAAAAGCCAAAAATCAAGAGAACTAGAAAAACAGCAATACCTGTTTTAAAGGTTCGCATACCAAGTTTGAACTGGGATTTATCGAATTTATATTTTTTAAAATAACTCATAATCTCAACTTTCTATTTCCATTTTATCATAAATCGGTGATTTTTATGAGTAATAGTTGAGAGGAAGCGTTTTTATTTTAAGCAAAAGAAAAGAGGAACTTTCATCCCTCTCTTCTTTGATTTATTTATAAAATCTTATTTTTCTGTCAAAGCTGCAAGTCCTGGAAGAACTTTACCTTCAAGAAGTTCCATTGAAGCACCTCCGCCCGTACTAATCCATGAGAATTTGTCTGCACGGCCAAGGTTAATCGCTGCGGCAGCTGAGTCACCACCACCGATGATTGATTTAACACCTGGTTGTTTCACGATAGCATCCATCACACCGATTGTTCCAGCTTGGAAGTCAGGGTTTTCAAACACACCCATAGGTCCGTTCCATACAACTGTTTTGGCACCAGTCAAAGCTTCGTCAAATTTAGCGATAGATTTTGGACCGATGTCAAGACCAAGGAAGCCTTCAGAAACTGCTTCACCTTCAGTGTCACGCACTTCAGTGTAGCCAGCAAATGCGTTTGCTTCTTTTGAGTCAACTGGCAAGATCAATTTACCGTTTGCTTTTTCAAGAAGAGCTTTCGCAACATCCAATTTGTCTTCTTCTACAAGTGAGTTACCGATTTCGATACCTTGTGCTTTGTAGAATGTGTAAGTCATACCACCACCGATAAGGACTTTATCAGCTTTTTCAAGCAAGTTTTCGATAACACCGATCTTGTCTGAAACTTTTGAACCACCAAGAATAGCTACAAATGGACGTTCTGGAGTTTCAACTGCTTCTTGGATGTAGGCAATTTCGTTTTCAAGAAGGAAACCAGCAACTGCTTTTTCAACGTTTGCTGAGATACCAACGTTAGATGCGTGTGCACGGTGAGCTGTACCGAATGCATCGTTTACGAAGATACCATCTCCAAGTGATGCCCAGTATTTACCAAGTTCAGGATCGTTTTTAGATTCTTTCTTGCCGTCAACATCTTCGTAACGAGTGTTTTCAACCAAGAGAACTTGTCCATCTTCAAGAGCGTTGATAGCTGCTTCCAATTCAGCACCACGAGTGACACCTGGAAGGAAAGCAACGTCTTGACCCAATTTAGCTGCCAAGTCAGCAGCTACAGGAGCAAGTGATTTACCAGCTTTGTCTGCTTCTTCTTTCACACGGCCAAGGTGAGAGAAGAGGATAGCACGTCCACCTTGTTCAAGGATGTACTTGATAGTTGGAAGAGCTGCAGTGATACGGTTGTCGTTGGTAATCACGCCATCTTTTACAGGTACGTTGAAGTCAACACGAACGAGAACTTTTTTCCCTTTCAAGTCAACGTCTTTTACAGTAAGTTTTGCCATGTTACAAAAACCCCTTTATTTATTTTATTCGAAACTATTATATCACACTTTGGAAATATAAGGAAAGATTTCACAAGATTTTTCGATATTTAATCTTCCTCTTCTTTTTTCTGTTTCAATGTCAAGGCTAAACTAGCGAGACCAAGGCTGGCTAATCCTGCTATTAGGACTTCGTTTGTATCAACAGTCCCTGTATTTGGTAATTGGGCGCTTGCTTCTTCTGATTTAACTGCTGTATTTTGGGCTGGTTTTTCTTGTGTAGGCGCTACTGCTGGTTCAGTTTTTACTTTTGTTCCAATTTCAACAATTTCTGGAATCGCCTCTTGGATGACCTCTGTTGAACGAAGACGACGCTGACCGTTTTCATCAACTTCAAAGACATGTCTTAACAGACCATCTCGTCCCTGTATGATGTCTCGTTGTTCCCCAACTAGCAACTCAGCATTTTCATGTTCTTGACGGTCAAATGCAATCTTTTCCTCTTGAACTTCCACTTTAGGAGCCTTTTGTTGGTCAGACACCTGTTTCTTATAACCATCTCCGAGC
>CAJPJN010000009.1:0-18013 GCA_905369855.1 Streptococcus oralis
GGTAGACGTAGCACCAAGCTCGATTACCATTCAGATGACAGGAAATGCTGAAAAGAGTGAAGCTCTATTGCGAGTCATTCGACCATACGGTATTCGCAATATTGCTCGAACGGGTGCAACTGGATTTACCCGCGATTAAAAATCCAACTTAAATTTGTTAAACCAGCTTAAAAGGCAATAAATAATAGAAAAGAGAGAAAAAACTATGGCAGTTCAAATGGAATATGAAAAAGATGTTAAAGTAGCAGCACTTGACGGTAAAAAAATCGCCGTTATCGGTTATGGTTCACAAGGACATGCGCATGCTCAAAACTTGCGTGATTCAGGTCGCGATGTCATCATCGGTGTACGTCCAGGTAAATCTTTTGACAAAGCAAAAGAAGATGGATTTGACACTTACACAGTAGCAGAAGCAACTAAATTGGCTGACGTTATCATGATTTTGGCACCAGACGAAATCCAACAAGAATTGTACGAAGCAGAAATCGCTCCAAACTTGGAAGCTGGAAATGCAGTTGGATTTGCTCATGGTTTCAACATCCACTTTGAATTTATCAAAGTTCCTGCGGATGTAGATGTCTTCATGTGTGCACCTAAAGGACCAGGACACTTGGTACGTCGTACTTATGAAGAAGGATTTGGTGTACCAGCTCTTTACGCTGTATACCAAGATGCAACAGGAAATGCTAAAAACATTGCTATGGACTGGTGTAAAGGTGTTGGAGCAGCTCGTGTAGGTCTTCTTGAAACAACATACAAAGAAGAAACTGAAGAAGATTTGTTTGGTGAACAAGCTGTACTTTGTGGTGGTTTGACTGCCCTTATCGAAGCAGGTTTCGAAGTCTTGACAGAAGCAGGTTACGCTCCAGAATTGGCTTACTTTGAAGTTCTTCACGAAATGAAATTGATCGTTGACTTGATCTACGAAGGTGGATTCAAGAAAATGCGTCAATCAATTTCAAACACTGCTGAGTACGGTGACTATGTATCAGGTCCACGTGTAATCACTGAGCAAGTTAAAGAAAACATGAAAGCTGTCTTGGCAGACATCCAAAATGGTAAATTTGCAAATGACTTTGTAAATGACTATAAAGCTGGACGTCCAAAATTGACTGCTTACCGTGAACAAGCAGCTAACCTTGAAATTGAAAAAGTTGGTGCAGAATTGCGTAAAGCAATGCCATTCGTTGGTAAAAACGACGATGATGCATTCAAAATCTACAACTAATTGATAGAAATTAAGGTGAAGGCGAGTTGGGGGGACCTAACTCGCTTTTATAATCAATTCAGCTTTCTTTTAAGAAGATGGATTGAGATAAGTATGAAATAGTCTAGGAGAAAAAGATGTTAAGTTCAAAAGATATCATCAAGGCTCATAAGGTCTTGAACGGTGTGGTTGTGAATACCCCACTGGATTACGACCATTATTTATCGGAGAAGTATGGTGCTAAGATTTATTTGAAAAAAGAAAATGCCCAGCGTGTTCGTTCTTTTAAGATCCGTGGTGCTTATTATGCCATTTCCCAGCTCAGCAAGGAAGAGCGTGAACGTGGGGTAGTCTGCGCTTCTGCGGGAAATCATGCGCAGGGAGTTGCCTATACTTGCAATGAAATGAAGATTCCTGCTACTATTTTTATGCCAATTACTACTCCGCAACAAAAAATTGGACAAGTTCGCTTTTTTGGTGGGGATTTCGTAACCATTAAACTAGTTGGAGATACCTTTGATGCCTCAGCTAAAGCAGCTCAAGAATTTACAGTCTCTGAAAATCGTACCTTTATTGATCCCTTTGATGATGCCCATGTTCAAGCTGGTCAAGGGACAGTTGCTTATGAGATTTTAGAAGAAGCTCGAAAAGAATCGATTGATTTTGATGCTGTCTTGGTTCCTGTTGGTGGTGGCGGTCTCATTGCTGGGGTTTCTACCTATATCAAGGAAACAAGTCCAGAGATTGAAGTTATCGGAGTAGAGGCGAATGGAGCGCGTTCCATGAAGGCGGCCTTTGAAGCTGGTGGACCAGTCAAACTCAAAGAAATTGACAAATTTGCGGATGGGATTGCTGTACAAAAGGTAGGTCAGTTGACCTATGAGGCAACTCGTCAACATGTTCAAACTTTGGTAGGTGTCGATGAGGGATTGATTTCTGAAACTTTGATTGATCTCTACTCTAAGCAAGGGATTGTTGCAGAGCCTGCTGGAGCAGCTAGTATCGCCTCTTTAGAGGTTTTAGCTGAATATATCAAGGGGAAAACCATTTGTTGTATCATTTCTGGAGGAAATAATGATATCAACCGTATGCCGGAAATGGAAGAGCGTGCCTTGATTTATGATGGGATCAAGCATTACTTTGTGGTTAATTTTCCACAGCGTCCGGGGGCTTTGCGTGAGTTTGTAAATGATATCTTGGGGCCAAATGATGATATCACACGTTTTGAGTATATCAAACGAGCTAGCAAGGGTACAGGGCCTGTATTGATTGGGATTGCCTTGGCAGATAAGCATGATTATGCAGGTTTGATCCGTAGAATGGAAGGTTTTGATCCAGCTTATATTAACTTAAATGGTAATGAAACGCTCTATAATATGCTTGTCTGAGGACTAATAAAAAAATATCATATTATTTGCACAACTGATGTATAGGTGCTATAATGAGGGTGAAGAAAGGGGGCGATTCCTATGGACTTAGGAAATCGATTAGGCTATTTCTATCACAAGTCATTATAGTACCTATTATTTTTTGATTCAGTTTATAGTAAGGGAGTAAAATTACTTGTTATATATATGGAGTATTTTTGAAATCCACTATTTCATATATGTCTAATCTGAAATTTGGCTAAATATAATAGGAATTAGAAAAAATAATCAATGTTTGTGAGATGGTTGCTAGGTGAGTCGGCTGAAAAAACTCGTGAGATAAACAATAGTGCTAGACATGAAACGGCAAGTGCTGCTGTTTTCAAATGACTAGCTGGGAAGCGGGTATGTAATCAGAAGGTGCAAGATTGGACAAAGTAAGTAGTACCGGTTGTGAAATAAATAAGATATAGATAAGGACAGGAAAGGAACCAAAGAAGGAGAAAGAAAACGGAATGGTTTAGAGATAGTGTGGAGTGAAAGACTATCTTTAGTGGACTTGTTGATTTAAAAGGAATATATAGAATGAAATAGTAAATCCTGTCTATCCTATTGAGAAACTGGCATTCAGTATACATGAATATTTTTACAAGTTTAAAGTTTAATAATACAATTATTCTTTAGGAGCTTACTAATGGGTTATAGTAAGCAAAAACCTATATATTATCGGCTTTAAAAAGGAAGTAAGAAGATTCTGAATCATTTATTTTATTGAATATATGTTTTTTTATTGACAAAAGACATAAAAACGTATAGAATAATATATCGTAAAGAAGAAAATAGGAGAAGGACATGGCTAAGTCAAACTTTGAAAAAGTAGAATCAGTTGTTGGCTGGGTTCGTGATAAGAAAATCACAGGCTACCGTATCTCTAAAGAAACGAATGCGCGTGAAATGTCTATCATTGCTCTAGCGCAGGGTCGTGCAAAAGTAAAAAATATTTCATTTGAAACAGCTCTAGGTTTAATTGATTTCTATGAAAAAAATCATGAAAAATTTGAAGATTAATCTTTGGATAATGGCGGATTCTTGAATAAGGTCTGCCTTTTCATTTTGATACTCAATGAAAATCAAAGAGCAAACTAGGAAGCTAGCCGTAGGCTGCTCAAAGCACTGCTTTGAGGTTGTAAATAAGACTGACAGAGTCAGTAACATATACCTACGGCAAGGCGAAGCTGACGTGGTTTGAAGAGATTTTCGAAGAGTATGAGGATAGCAAAAAGACTGCACGGTTGATGCAGCCTTTTCTTTTTATTTGAGATAGCGTTGAAGGAATTCTTTTGTACGGTCTTCTTTAGGATTGGTGAAGAGGTCTTCTGGTTTGCCTTCTTCAGCAATCACACCTTTATCCATAAAGATAACACGGTGAGAGACATCACGAGCGAATTCCATTTCGTGAGTCACTACAATCATAGTCAAGCCTTCTTGGGCCAGTTCCTGCATGATTTTAAGGACTTCTCCAACCATTTCTGGATCGAGAGCTGATGTTGGTTCATCAAAGAGAATAGCGTCAGGATTCATTGAAAGAGCACGAGCGATGGCCACACGTTGTTTTTGACCACCTGAGAGTTGTTTTGGTTTCGCTTGCCAGTAGCGTTCTCCCATGCCGACCTTTTCCAGGTTTTCTTTGGCAATCTTTTCAGCTTCTGTACGTTCGCGTTTAAGGACAGTCGTCTGAGCGACGATTGTGTTTTCAAGAACGTTGAGATTTTCAAAGAGGTTAAAAGATTGAAAAACCATCCCCAACTTTTCACGGTATTGCGTGAGGTCATAGCCTTTTTCGAGGACGTTTTGTCCATGATAAAGAATTTGTCCATCAGTTGGCGTTTCAAGGAGGTTAATGGAGCGTAGGAATGTTGATTTTCCGCTTCCAGAGCTTCCGATGATAGAGATGACCTCTCCCTTGTGGACAGTGAGTGAAATGTCTTTTAGCACTTCGTTTTGTCCATAGGATTTTTTGAGGTGTTTAATTTCAAGGATTGCTTGTGTCATTATTTCAAATCCTCCGTTTGCATTTGGTTAGCACCTGTAGTATAGGTATCCATGTCCATTCGGCGTTCGATGAAGCGTAGGATACGTGTTACGGTGAAGGTGAGGACAAAGTAAATCACGGCGATGATTGTAAATGTCTGGAAGTATTGATAGGTTTGTGTTGCCACGGTATTTCCTGAGAAATAAAGTTCGACAACAGAGATAACGTTCAATACAGATGTATCTTTGATATTGATGACAAATTCATTACCAGTTGCTGGTAGGATGTTGCGGACAACCTGAGGTAGGACAATCTTACGCATGGTTTGGTTATGAGTCATACCAAGAGCAGTCGCAGCTTCAAATTGTCCCTTGTCAACCGCTAGGATACCACCACGGACGATTTCAGTCATGTAGGCACCAGTGTTGATTGAAACGATGAAGATAGCAGCTAGTGTACGATCAAGGTTGATACCGAAAGCTTGGGCAGTTCCATAGTAGATAACCATCGATTGAACGATCATTGGGGTACCACGGAAAATTTCAATGTAGACATTGAGAATCCAGCCGACTAGTTTTTGTAAGCCATAAATGGCTTTATTCTCAGATAGAGGAGCAGTACGGAAGACACCAATGGCAAGTCCAATAATGAGACCTGTGATGGTTCCAACGATTGAGATTAAAAGAGTGATACCAGCACCACGCAAGAGTTGTTGCCAGTTTTCAGAAAGAATTTTAGCGACTTGGCTAAAGAAACTACTGCTAGTCTCTTCAGTTGTTGTAGCTTCGGCAGGTTGTTCCTTGATCATACGATCCATCAAGGCAACTTGGTCATCTTTTGAAATGGTTTCAATGCTGGCATTGATTTGGCTAATACGATTGTCATCTTTACGAAGTCCAATGGCGATAGCTGTATCTTCTTCCCCAGTTTTGAAACCTGGTTCTACTTGGACCATCTTGAACTTAGAGTTAGCAGCTTCAGCAGTCAGAGCTTCTGGGCGTTCAGAAACATAGGCATCGATGACACCAGCCTCAAGAGCTTGGCGCATTTGAGCGAAGTCTCCCATGGCTGTTTCTTTTTTAGCACCTGGGATTTGTGCAATCAAGTCGTAAAGGTAAACACCTTGTTGAGAAGTGATTTTCGCACCATTAAAGTCATCCAAAGATTTGGCATTTGCGTAGGCAGAATCTTTTTTGACTAGTAGGACAGGTTCGCTAGTGTAGTAACTGCTTGAAAAGGCAATTTCTTGTTTGCGTTCTGCAGTTGGACTCATACCTGCGATAATCATATCAATCTTACCAGAAGTAAGGGCAGGGACTAGACCTTCCCACTTGGTTTTAACAACCAAAGGTTCTTTGCCTAAGTCCTTAGCAATTTTCTTGGCAATCTGGACATCGTATCCATTGGCGTACTGGTTGGTTCCATCGATTTTGACAGCTCCATTGCTATCATCATCCTGAGTCCAGTTAAAGGGAGCATATGCTGCTTCCATTCCGATGCGTAAATATTCATCGGCTTGGGCAACATTAACAAATCCCAGCATCAGCAAGAGACTTGTGAAAATAGATAAGTATATTTTTCTCATGATTTCTCCTATTTCTAATCTATTAAAAAATAACTGTCTCCTATTTTATCGAAAAAAACTCTATTTTTCAATATAGGTAAGCCCTTACTTATGAAAAAATGATATAATGATAGCAAAGATAAAAAGGGGGGCTTAGTTGATGAAAAAAACTTTTTTCTTATTTGTTTTAGGCTTGTTTTTCCTTCTGCCATTCTCTGTTTTTGCCATTGATTTCAAGATAAACTCTTATCAAGGGGATTTGTATATTCATGCAGACAATACGGCAGAATTTAGACAGAAGATAGTTTACCAGTTTGAGGAGGACTTTAAGGGCCAAATCGTGGGACTTGGACGTGCTGGCAAGATGCCTAGTGGATTTGACATTGATCCTCATCCAAAGGTTCAGGCTGCGAAAAATGGTGCTGAACTGACAGATGTTACTAGCGAAGTGATAGAAGGAGCAGATGGTTATACTGTTAAAGTTTATAATCCAGGTCAAGATGGCGACACAGTTGAAGTTGACCTTGTCTGGAACTTAAAGAATTTGCTTTTTCTATATGATGACATTGCTGAATTAAATTGGCAACCTTTAACAGATAGTTCAGGGGCTATTGGAAAGTTTGAATTTCATGTAAGGGGAGACAAGGGGGCTGAAAAACTCTTTTTCCATACAGGCAAACTTTTTAGAGAGGGAACGATTGAAAAGAGTAGCCTTGATTATACTATTCGTTTGGACAATCTTCCAGCTAAGCGTGGAGTTGAATTGCATGCCTACTGGCCTCGGACCGATTTTGCTAATGCTACGAATCAGGGATTGAAAGGGAATCGTTTAGAAGAGTTTAATAAGATAGAAGACTCGATTGTCAGAGAAAAGAATCAGAGTAAACAACTCCTTACTTGGGTCTTCCCTTCCATACTTTCTATCTCCTTGTTATTGAGTGTCTGCTTCTATTTTATTTATAGAAGAAAGACCACTCCTTCAGTCAAATATGCCAAAAATCATCGTCTCTATGAACCACCAATGGAATTAGAGCCTATGGTTTTATCAGAGGCTGTCTACTCGACCTCCTTGGAGGAAGTGAGTCCCTTGGTCAAGGGAGCTGGAAAATTCACCTTTGATCAACTTATTCAAGCTACCTTGCTAGATGTGATAGACCGTGGGAATGTCTCTATCATTTCAGAAGGAGATGCAGTTGGCTTGAGGCTGGTAAAAGAAGATGGTTTGTCAAGTTTTGAGAAAGACTGCCTAAATCTGGCTTTTTCAGGCAAAAAAGAAGAAACTCTTTCCAATTTGTTTGCGGATTACAAGGTATCTGATAGTCTTTATCGTAGAGCAAAAGTCTCTGATGAAAAACGGATTCAAGCAAAGGGGCGTCAGCTCAAATCTTCTTTTGAAGAAGTATTGAACCAGATGCAAGAAGGAGTGAGAAATAGAGTTACCTTCTGGGGGCTTCCGGATTACTACCGTCCTTTAACTGGTGGGGAAAAGGTCTTGCAAGTGGGTATGGGTGCTTTGACTATCCTGCCCCTATTTATCGGATTTGGTTTGTTCTTGTACAGTTTGGATGTTTATGGCTATATTTACCTCCTCTTGCCAATACTTGGTTTTCTAGGTTTGGTTTTGGCTGTTTTCTATTATTGGAAGCTTCGACTAGATAATCGTGATGGTGTTCTGAATGAAGCAGGAGCAGAAGTCTACTATCTCTGGACCAGTTTTGAAAATATGTTGCGTGAGATTGCACGATTGGATCAGGCTGAACTGGAAAGTATTGTGGTTTGGAATCGCCTCTTGGTCTATGCGACCTTATTTGGCTATGCGGACAAGGTCAGCCATTTGATGAAGGTTCATCAGATTCAAGTGGAAAATCCAGATATCAATCTCTATGTAGCTTATGGCTGGCATAGTATGTTTTATCATTCAAGCGCGCAAATGAGCCATTATGCTAGTGTCGCAAATACAGCAAGTACCTACTCCGTATCTTCTGGAAGTGGAAGTTCTGGCGGTGGCTTCTCTGGAGGCGGAGGTGGCGGCAGTATCGGCGCCTTTTAAAGAGAGCTATCACTGGCTGAAAAAATATGCTATAATGGAAGATAGAAAAAGGAGTAATCTATGTATCTTATTGAAATTTTAAAATCTATCTTCTTCGGGATTGTTGAAGGAATTACGGAATGGTTGCCGATTTCCAGTACAGGTCACTTGATTTTAGCAGAGGAATTTATCCAATACCAAAATCAAAATGAAGCCTTTATGTCCATGTTTAATGTCGTGATTCAGCTTGGTGCTATTTTAGCGGTTATGGTCATTTACTTTAATAAACTAAATCCTTTTAAACCAAGTAAAGACAAGCAGGAAGTTCGTAAGACTTGGAGACTGTGGTTGAAGGTCTTGGTTGCCACTTTGCCTTTACTTGCCGTCTTTAAATTTGATGATTGGTTTGATACCCACTTCCATAATATGGTTTCTGTTGCTCTCATGTTGATTATCTATGGGATTGCCTTTATCTATTTGGAAAAGCGCAATAAAGCGCGTGCTATCGAGCCAAGTGTGACAGAGTTAGATAAACTTCCTTATACGACAGCCTTCTATATCGGTCTCTTCCAGGTTCTTGCCCTTTTACCAGGGACAAGCCGTTCTGGAGCAACGATTGTCGGTGGTTTGTTGAATGGAACCAGTCGTTCTGTTGTGACAGAATTTACCTTCTATCTTGGAATTCCTGTTATGTTTGGAGCCAGTGCCTTAAAGATTTTCAAATTTATAAAAGTAGGACAGTTCTTGAGTTTTGGGCAATTGTTCTTGCTCTTGGTTGCGATGGGAGTCGCTTTTGCAGTCAGCATGGTCGCTATTCGCTTTTTGACCAGCTATGTGAAAAAACACGACTTTACCCTTTTCGGTAAATACCGTATCGTGCTTGGTAGTGTCTTGTTGCTCTATAGTTTTGTGCGTTTATTTGTATAAGAAAAACCTTGAAGGGTCCAGGCTCTTCAAGGTTTTAAAATCCAGTCACGGTAATCCCCAACAGGCGGACACCTCTTTCTTTCTCGCTTAATTCTTCATAGAGTTGCAGGGCTATTTGGCTTATCTGACTAGCATCCTGTGTTTTTTGAGCCAGACTTTTTCGTTTGGTAAGAGTTGAAAAGTCCTCGTAGCGGATTTTCAAAATGACAATTTTTCCAGCTTTTTCTTGTTGACTGAGATTGAGAGCGACTCTTTCTGATAGAAGAGTCAGCTCTTTTTTGATGTCTTCCTCGGCACGGAGAATCTTCCCATAGGTTTTCTCCTTCCCGATTGATTTACGGATGCGATTGGATTTGACGGGGGAATTGTGAATACCACGAGCCTTTCGATAAAGGTCATAGCCCAGTCTGCCAAAACGGTCTATTAGGGTCACTTCAGGAACTTCAAGTAGATCAGCGCCGGTAAAAACGCTCATTTGATGAAGACGTTCCACCGTCTTTTTTCCTACTCCATGAAACTTGGAAATATCCATTTGTTTGAGAAAATCCTCAGCTTGGTCAGGTAAAATCACTGTCAGACCATGTGGTTTTTGATAATCGCTGGCCATTTTAGCTAAGAATTTGTTGTAGGAAACGCCTGCAGAAGCAGTCAGATGGAGTTCCTGCCAGATATCCTCTTGAATGAGGCGAGCAATTTTGACCGCTGACTTGATACCGAGTTTATTTTCTGTTACATCCAAATAGGCTTCGTCAATACTCATAGGTTCAATCAAATCTGTATAGCGCTTAAAAATAGATCGAATCTGGAGTCCCACAGCCTTGTATTTCTCATAATTTCCTGAGATGAAGATTGCCTGGGGACAGCGTTCATAGGCTTCCTTAGAGCTCATGGCTGAATGGACACCAAAAGCTCGCGCCTCATAGCTACAAGTGGAAACGACACCACGCCCACCTGTTTGCCGAGGGTCATTGCCGATAATGACAGGTTTTCCTCTGAGTTTAGGATTATCTCTGATTTCCACCGCAGCAAAAAAGGCATCCATGTCAATATGGATGATTTTTCTTGACAAATCATTTAACAAAGGAAAAATCAACATGCCTAGCCCCCCTTTTACCGCTTATTTTCTTTTATTATACCCTTTTTTCTGAAAAAAAGAAAAAAGGACTTCGTTTTTTCAAAAATATAATACAGTTTGAGGAAAAATATAGACTGTTTTAGAAAAGAAAGTGTAAAAACAGGGATTTTTCGCTTGTTGAAATCGGTTACTGTATGGTATACTTGTCTCATGAATGTAACAGATGACTGTTACTAGAAAGAAAAAAGAGGACATTAACATGGTTGTTAAGACAGTTGTTGAAGCACAAGATATTTTTGACAAAGCTTGGGAAGGCTTCAAAGGCGTAGATTGGAAAGAAAAAGCAAGTGTATCACGCTTCGTACAAGCTAACTACACACCTTACGATGGAGATGAAAGCTTCCTTGCAGGACCAACAGAACGTTCACTTCACATCAAAAAAATTGTAGAAGAAACTAAGGCTCACTACGAAGAAACTCGTTTCCCAATGGACACTCGTCCAACATCTATCGCTGATATTCCAGCAGGATTTATCGACAAAGAAAACGAAGTTATCTATGGTATCCAAAACGATGAACTCTTCAAATTGAACTTCATGCCAAAAGGTGGTATCCGTATGGCTGAAACTACTTTGAAAGAAAATGGATACGAACCAGACCCAGCTGTTCACGAAATCTTTACAAAATATGTGACTACAGTTAACGACGGTATCTTCCGTGCTTACACTTCAAACATCCGTCGCGCTCGTCACGCTCACACTGTAACTGGTCTTCCAGATGCATACTCACGCGGACGTATCATCGGTGTTTACGCACGTCTTGCTCTTTACGGTGCAGACTACTTGATGCAAGAAAAAGTAAACGACTGGAACGCAATCGAAGAAATCGATGAAGAAACAATCCGTCTTCGTGAAGAAATCAACCTTCAATATCAAGCATTGCAACAAGTTGTTCGCTTGGGTGACCTTTACGGAGTTGATGTTCGCAAACCAGCGATGAACGTTAAAGAAGCTATCCAATGGGTTAACATCGCCTTCATGGCTGTCTGCCGTGTTATCAACGGTGCTGCTACATCTCTAGGTCGTGTGCCAATCGTATTGGACATCTTTGCAGAACGTGACCTTGCTCGTGGTACATTTACTGAATCAGAAATCCAAGAATTCGTTGATGATTTCGTTATGAAACTTCGTACAGTTAAATTTGCTCGTACAAAAGCTTACGACCAATTGTACTCAGGTGACCCAACTTTCATCACAACTTCTATGGCTGGTATGGGTAACGACGGTCGTCACCGTGTTACTAAGATGGACTACCGTTTCTTGAACACTCTTGACAACATCGGTAACTCACCAGAACCAAACTTGACAGTTCTTTGGACTGACAAATTGCCATACAACTTCCGTCGCTACTGTATGCACATGAGCCACAAACACTCTTCTATCCAATACGAAGGTGTAACAACAATGGCTAAAGATGGATACGGTGAAATGAGCTGTATCTCATGCTGTGTGTCTCCACTTGACCCAGAAAATGAAGAACAACGCCACAACATCCAGTACTTCGGTGCTCGTGTAAACGTATTGAAAGCCCTTCTTACTGGTTTGAACGGTGGTTACGACGATGTTCACAAAGACTACAAAGTATTTGACATCGAACCAATCCGTGACGAAGTTCTTGAATTCGAATCAGTTAAAGCTAACTTTGAAAAATCTCTTGACTGGTTGACTGATACTTACGTAGATGCTTTGAACATCATCCACTACATGACTGATAAGTACAACTACGAAGCTGTTCAAATGGCCTTCTTGCCAACTAAACAACGTGCAAACATGGGATTCGGTATCTGTGGATTTGCTAACACTGTTGATACATTGTCAGCTATCAAATACGCTACAGTTAAACCAATCCGTGATGAAAATGGCTACATCTACGATTACGAAACAATCGGTGAATACCCACGTTGGGGTGAAGATGACCCACGTTCAAACGAATTGGCAGAATGGTTGATCGAAGCTTACACAACTCGTCTACGTAGCCACAAACTTTACAAAGACGCAGAAGCTACAGTATCACTTTTGACAATCACATCTAACGTTGCTTACTCTAAACAAACTGGTAACTCACCAGTCCACAAAGGTGTATACCTCAACGAAGATGGTTCTGTGAACTTGTCTAAACTTGAATTCTTCTCACCAGGTGCTAACCCATCTAACAAAGCTAAAGGTGGATGGTTGCAAAACTTGAACTCACTTTCTAGCCTTGACTTTAGTTATGCAGCTGATGGTATCTCATTGACTACACAAGTTTCACCTCGTGCTCTTGGTAAGACTCGTGATGAACAAGTTGATAACTTGGTAACAATCCTTGATGGTTACTTCGAAAACGGTGGACAACACGTTAACTTGAACGTTATGGACTTGAACGATGTTTACGAAAAGATCATGTCAGGTGAAGACGTTATCGTACGTATCTCTGGATACTGTGTAAACACTAAATACCTCACTCCAGAACAAAAAACTGAATTGACACAACGTGTCTTCCACGAAGTTCTTTCAATGGATGATGCCTTGGATGCATTGAGCTAATCAAGTTCTTGAATAATGAAATAAGGAACCCTCGGTCAGTCGACTGAGGGTTGTTTTTGGGGTTCTTATACTCTTATAAAATCTCTTCAAACTACGTCAGCTTGATCTGCAACCTCAAAGCGGTGCTTTGAGCAACCTGAGGCTAGCTTCCTAGTTTGCTTTTTGATTTTCATTGAGTATAAGTCAGGATCTTTAGTGTCTCACTTGGTTTAAAAAGAGAGTTAGTTGTGGGTGAGAGTTCATCAGAAATAAAAACACCACACTTTGTAAGACACAAGGTGTGGTTGTATTTTATCTCTTAGACCAAGTTCTCTTCATAAAGAGAAGTAGGATTGGGTAAATCTCTAATCGACCTGCAATCATTGCAAAGGAGAGGAGAATTTTTGAGATGGGACTAAAGATTGAGAAACTAGAAGTGGTTCCTAGAATAGGTCCTATATTATTGAAACAGCTAAAGACAGCACTAGTCACAACCAGAAAATCATTGCTATCTAGGCTGACAATAAAGATAAGCGCTAGCAAAATCATAGCATAGATGACAAAGTACTTGAGAATCTTATGCTGGGTATCTTTGTCAATTACCGTTTTATTCACATGGAGGGTCAAAACACGGTGGGGCGATAGGATTGACAAAATTTGATTTTTAGCAATTTTTGAAAGGATAAGGCCTCGAATAACCTTGAGTCCACCTGCGGTTGAACCAGCAGAACCACCGATTCCCATGAGGAAGAGAAGGATAAACTGGGAGAAGAGGGGCCAGTTGGTAATATCCCCGTAACCAAAACCAGTTGTTGTAATGATATTGGAAACCTGGAAGAAGGCCATTTCAAAACTCTTTGAAAATCCCGGGTAGAGATAGAGGGTATTAAGGCTGATCAAGCCTGTAGAAATCATTACGATGAATAAGTAAGCCCGAAGTTCTTCATCTCCAAAGAAGGCCTTGACGCGACGGAGCATGAGGTAGTAGTAGAGATTGAAATTTACCCCAAAAACCAGAACTCCGATACTAACTAGATAGGTAATCAGTGAGCTACCATCGTGGGCAATTCCGTCGTTATAGACGGTAAATCCTCCTGTACCCGCAGTACCCATGGCAATGACAAAACTATCAAATAGGGGCATGCCAGCCAGATAATAGATGATGACAAAGAGGGAGAAGAGAGCTAGATAAAGGAGATAGAGAATCTGGGCAGTATTTTTGAGTTTGGATACAACCTTACCGAAAACAGGGCCAGGAACCTCAGCCTTCATCACTTCTAGGTGACTATTTTTGGCATTGTCCATAATAGCAAGTGCAAAAACAAGCACTCCCATCCCTCCAATCAAGTGGGTAAAACTTCGCCAGAAGAGGAGGGAACGACTGAGAACCGAAACGTCATTCAGAATAGTTGCTCCAGTAGTTGTAAAGCCAGAACTAATCTCAAAAAAGGCATCGATAACGCTGGGAATTTGCCCAGCAAAGACAAAGGGGAGACCGCCAAAGAAGGACCAAAGGATCCAACAGAGGGCAACAATCAAGATTCCCTCCTTGGCATAAATCCGTTGATTTTTTGGCTTTTGTAAAATTCCTGAGCCACCTAGTAATACGAGAATCCCAATCGTTGTAAAGAGGGCTGTAAAGACTTGGCTCGATTCATGGTAGTAGATGGCAATCGCAACAGGAACCAAGAGGAGAACAGCTTCAATCAAAAGTAACTTTGAAAGGAGGTAACGAATCATACTTTTATTCATTTCTTACCTCGCAATCAAATCATAAATCTTGGTGATGTTTGGCAACAAGGTTGTTACTAGGAGCTTGTCTCCAACTTCCAGCATATCCTCCCCAGTTGGGAAAATAGTCTTGCCCTTTCGAATGATGGCTGCAATAAGAACCCCTTTTTTCAATTTCAGTTGAGAAAGAGGTTTGGCAGTCATTTTATTGGCTTCCTTGATATGGAATTGCAGGGTTTCGATTTGGCCATTGGCTAGATGGTGCATGGCTTGAAGGTCTGAATACTGGGCATTAACCCGACCACGAATAAAGTGCATGATTGTATCTACAGCGATGATTTTCGGAGTGATAATGCTTGAGAAATCAGGCGCATGAATAATTTCAAGGAGACTAGTTCTGTTAACCTTGCTAATATTTTTTTGCACCCCGACACTATCCAGAAACATAGAAGTAATAATATTCTCTTCGTCAACTCCTGTTAGGGTTGCTACTGCATCATAGTTTTGAGCACTTTCTTCTAGTAAGATATCTTTTTCGGTACCATCTCCTTGGACAATATAGAGATTAGGGAATTTCTCACTAAAGAAACGTGCTCTTTCAGGATTAATCTCGATGACTTTGGTATCAATACGACTGTCTTTGAGGATACCTAGTAGATAATAGGCAATTCTACCTGCTCCAACGATGAGAAGGCTCTTCACAGCACGAGATTTGAAATAATTATGGAAGAGCATCATATCAACACGGTTACCAGTGACAAAGATTCTATCTTTATCCTGTATGGTCATGTCACCACTTGGGATGATAATTTGATGATCTCTTTCTATCGCACAGACAATGACATTGCCAAATTTTTTCCGAAAATCAGAAATGGGCATTTGGCAAAGACCACTGGAGGATTTAACAGTGAATTCCATCAAGCTGACCCGTCCACCAAAGAAACGTTCGACAGATAGGGCGTTGGGGAAGTCAATGATATTCGCGATAGCGCGGGCAGCCAAGAGCTCAGGGTTAACGATAAGAGAAAAACCGAGAATATTCTTTTCCTTGAAATAAGAGTTAGAATATTCAGGGTTCCGCACCCGAACGATGGTCTCTTTAGCTCCCATTTTTTTGGCTAGAACGGCTGCAATCATGTTCACTTCATCGTATTCAGTCAAGGCGATAAAGATATCACAATCCTGGACACTGGCTTGCTCAAGGATGGTAAAATCGGCCCCGTTACCAAGGATACCCATGATATCAAAGCGATTAACAATATGATTGAGGACGGCTTCGTCTTGCTCAATCAGCAAAACATCATGCTTTTCTGCAACCAAGGAGCGACAGAGAGCAAAACCAACTTTTCCCCCTCCGACAAGGATAATTTTCATAACAAAACCTACTTTTTCATGATGTAACTATCATACCTTTTTTCAAGAAAAAATGCACCTACTAGCTCATAACAAGAGCTTTTAGTAGGAAATTTGCTATAAGGTAAAACTATACCCTAATCAATTGAAATAGCTAGTAGCATCTTTCTCTGAAATATGGTATGATAAAGGATATACAAGGAGATAAAATGAATAATAATTTACTGGTATTATAATCAGACTTTGGTCTGGTTGATGGTGCGGTATCGGCTATGATTGGAGTGGCTTTAGAAGAGTCTCCAACCTTAAAAATCCATCACTTGACGCACGATATCACGCCTTATAATATTTTTGAGGGGAGCTATCGTCCGTCTCTTTCAGACGGTGGATTACTGGCCTAAGGGAACGACATTTGTATCGGTGGTCGATCCAGGTGTCGGCTCGAAACGTAAGAGTGTGGTTGCGAAGACTGCAAAAAATCAATACATTGTCACGCCAGACAATGGCACTCTTTCTTTTATTAAGAAACACGTTGGCATTGTAGCTATTCGTGAAATTTCTGAAGTGGCCAATAGACGTCAAAATACAGAGCATTCTTATACCTTCCACGGTCGTGATGTCTATGCCTATACTGGTGCTAAATTAGCCAGTGGTCACATTACTTTTGAGGAAGTGGGGCCAGAGCTCAGTGTGGATCAGATTGTGGAGCTTCCAGTCGTAGAGACCATCATTGAAGACCATTTGGTGAAGGGAGCTATTGATATTCTGGATGTACGTTTCGGCTCGCTTTGGACCTCTATCACACGAGAAGAGTTTTACAAACTGGAACCAGAATTTGGTGACCGTTTTGAAGTGACTATCTATCACGCTGATATGCTGGTCTATCAAAATCAGGTTGTCTATGGCAAATCATTTGCAGATGTGAGAATTGGGCAACCCATCCTTTACATCAACTCTCTCTATCGTTTAGGTCTGGCTATCAACCAAGCTTCTTTTGCCAAGGCCTATAATGTGGGCGTCGGTTCATCTTGGACCATTGAAATAAAGAAAATAGAATCATAAAATAGGAGAATATAGATGAAAAATCAATCAATTAAACAAGTTGTTGCTATCGGTGTTGGAGCTGCGCTCTTTGTTGTCATCGGGATGATCAGCATTCCGACACCCGTTCCAAATACAAGCATCCAGCTTCAGTATGCGGTACAGAGCCTCTTGTCTATCATTTTTGGCCCTCTAGTGGGACTACTTGTTGGTTTAATTGGGCATGCAGTGAAGGACGCTATTGCTGGCTACGGTCTGTGGTGGACTTGGATTATTGCTAGTGGGCTCTTTGGTCTAGCTGTAGGACTCTTTAGAAAATACATTCGAGTAACACAGGGTGTTTTTGAGTTGAAGGATATTGTCTTCTTTAACCTCATTCAGATTGTTGCAAATGCTCTTGTTTGGGGTGTCTTGGCACCACTTGGAGATGTTGTGATTTATCAAGAAGCGGCAGAAAAAGTATTTGCCCAAGGGATTGTTGCTGGAATTGCTAATGCTGTAACTGTAGCTATTGCAGGTACCCTTCTCTTGCTAGCTTATTCACGTACGCAGACTCGTTCAGGAAGTTTGAAAAAGGATTAACATAAAGGAAAAGGCTGGGCAACCAGTCTTTTTCGATGTTTATAGACTAGTCAGGCAAGCAAGCTGGGATAGGAATCTTTTTGGCGCTAAGTTTTTAAGAGAAGAGTCTGCAAGAAGGGTTCGATTTATGATAAAATAGAAGTCTAAGAAGCGAATGAAGAGAGTAAGATGAAAGAAGCTATAATTGAGTGGAAGGATTTCTCTTTCCGGTATGAAACACAACAAGAACCGACCCTGCAAGGGGTAGACTTGACCATTTACAAGGGAGAGAAAGTCTTAATTGTTGGGCCATCTGGGTCAGGTAAGTCGACCTTGGGTCAATGTTTGAATGGGATCATTCCAAATATTTACAAGGGTCAGACGTCTGGAGCATTTTTGATCAAGGGGCAAGCGGCCTTTGATATGAGTATCTATGATAAATCTCATCTGGTTAGCACGGTTTTGCAGGATACAGATGGACAGTTTATCGGTTTATCTTTGGCATAGGATTTGGCTTTTGCTCTGGAAACTGACGTGACAGCTCTAGATGACCTGAAAAGTCG
>CAJPJN010000010.1:0-17064 GCA_905369855.1 Streptococcus oralis
AAGACGGACAAGGAGCATGTTGGATATGTGTTGGATGTGACTAAGGCTTTCCAGGTAGGGGAGATTTTAGTATCAAAAGGCAGTCTGAAACTGAAGGAATTTGTGGCAGAACTACAAGCGACTCAAACCAAGGTGCGCAGTGTGACAGCAGGAGAGAACTTGCCAATTTTTGGAAGTCAGTTAGAAGTCCTATCTCCAAGGAAAATTGGAGATGGAGGTCATGATGATTCTCTGGTTCTGTATGGAAAACTCTTGGATAAGCACTTTCATTTTACAGGAAATATAGAGGAAAAAGGAGAGAAGGATTTTCTGAAGCACTATCCAGACTTGAAAGTGGATGTTTTGAAAGCTAGCCAACATGGCTCTAAAAAATCATCAAGTTCAGCCTTTTTAGAACAGCTCAAACCAGAGATGACTCTCATCTCAGTTGGAAAGAGCAATCGAATGAAACTCCCCCATCAGGAAACCTTGATCCGACTGGAAGGTATCAATAGCAAAGTTTACCGAACTGACCAGCAAGGAGCTATACGCTTTAAGGGGTGGAATAGTTGGAAAATCGAAAGCGTTCGATAGGAAGGAAAAATATTATATATTAGTAAAATAAACTAAAAATCTGTTGCATAATAATGATAAAAACGATATAATGAAAGCGTATTCAACATTAATGATATAAAACCATTAAAAATTAGTAAAAATCGTTTAATTAGTTTATGATTATTGGTCTTTTTCAGTCCAGTATATCTGCTGTGAGCGTTCTTAAAACTTATAGGTATGATTGGAATATCTACTATAAGTCTAGTATGAATTCCCAGAGATATAACTATATTAATTCCCTGTTATGGTATCGTTATAGTTGCTATTCTGAATATAAAATTGGTTCTGGTTGGAATTACGATCGTTATGTGGTACTAAACTACTACAGCGGGAGGCTATTAATCCTTAAAGAATGATAAAAAGGAGGGCTAGATATGTTGCAGCTTACTCATGTGACCTTAAAAACGCGACAAGTCATCTTACAAGATGTTGATTTTACATTTGAAAAGGGTAGGATTTATGGTATTCTTGCTATCAATGGCTCTGGAAAGACGACCCTGTTCCGTGCCATTAGCAACTTAATTCCTATAAGTAGTGGAAATATCGTAGCACCTCCTTCTTTATTTTATTATGAGAGTGTTGAATGGCTGGATGGAAACTTAAGTGGGATGGACTATCTTCGCCTGATCAAAAACATCTGGAAGTCAGGGCTGAACTTGAGGGATGAAATTGCCTATTGGGAAATGTCTGACTATATCAGCCTTCCCATTCGCAAGTATTCCTTAGGCATGAAGCAACGCTTGGTGATTGCCATGTATTTCCTCAGTCAGGCGAAATGCTGGCTTATGGATGAGATTACAAATGGCTTAGATGAGTATTATCGACAGAAGTTTTTTGATAGACTATCACAAATCGATAGACAAGAACAACTGGTTCTTTTAAGTTCCCACTATAAGGAAGAGTTGGTTGATGTCTGCGATAGAGTAGTAACCATTCATCAGGGGCAAATAGAAGAGGTTTAGTTTATGAAAGATGTTAGTCTATTTTTATTAAAAAAAGTTTTCAAAAGTCGCTTAAACTGGATTATCTTAGCTTTATTTGTATCTGGACTCGGTGTTACCTTTTATTTTAATAGTCAGACTGCAAACTCCGTCAGTTTGGAGAGAGAGTTGGAAACTAGTCTTGTAGACCATGAGAGAGTCATCAATGGATATGAAGAGAAACTCTCCCAAATATCTGATACCAGCTCGGAGGAATACCAGTTTGCTAAAGAAAATTTAGACTCGCAAAAAAATCTTTTGACTCAAAAGACAGAAATTCTGACTTTATTAAAAGAAGGGCGATGGAAAGAAGCCTACTATTTGCAGTGGCAAGATGAGGAAAAGAGTTATGAAATTGTATCGAAGCAACCGACTTCTAGCTCTGACTTTAAAATGGCGGTTGACCGCGAACGAAAGACTTATCAAGCCCTATATCCCTTGAACATAAAAGCCCACAATTTAGTTTATCCGACCCACGGGATTGATCAGATTGTCTGGATTTTAGAGGCTATCATCCCAACCTTGTTTGTGATTGCTATTATTTTTATGCTAACGCAACTATTTGCAGAAAGATATCAAAATCATCTGGATACAGCTCAGTTATATCCTTTTTCAAAAGTGGCATTTGCCATGTCCTCTCTTGGAGTTGGAGTGGGCTATGTAACTGTGCTGTTTATCGGAATCAGCGGATTTTCTTTTCTAGTGGGAAGTCTGATAAGTGGTTTTGGACAGTTAGATTATCCCTACCCGATTTATAGCTTAGTGAATCAAGAGGTAACTATTGGAAAGATACAAGATGTGTTATTTCCTGGCTTGTTCTTAGCTTTCTTAGCCTTTATCGTCATTGTGGAAGTAGTGTACTTGATTACTTACTTTTTCAAGCAAAAAATGCCTGTCCTCTTTCTTTCACTCATTGGGATTGTTGGCTTATTGTTTGGCATCCAAACAATTCAGCCTCTTCAAAGGATTGCACATCTGATTCCCTTTACTTACTTGCGTTCAGTGGAGATTTTGTCTGGAAGATTACCTAAGCAAATTGATAATGTCAATCTGAATTGGAGCATGGGGCTAGTCTTACTTCCTTGCCTGATTATCCTTTTGTTAGTGGGGATTCTATTTATCGAAAGATGTGGAAGTTCACAGAAAAAAGAATTTTTTAATAGATCCTAGCTTTCCTATAGGGAAAATAAGTAAAAACTAACATAGAGAGGGAATCAACTTGATTCTCTCTTTTTGATTCGAAAACCAAGGCAAAATACAAACACAAACTTTTCAAAAAAATAACTTTTTATCTTGACAAGGGCTAGAAAACTTGGTATCATATAAAAGTTGAGAAAAGCAGAAGTGAGAGCTTCTCGCCTTGTGACATTAAGTTGCCTGGCCCTACGGATGAAAAGTTTCTAAGAAACGCTATCATAACGTGCGGGCTTGTATATTTACGAGTCCGCTATTGTTTTTCTCTAATAAAACAAAAGAGGTGAAAACCATAGCAAAGCAAGACTTATTCATCAATGATGAGATTCGTGTACGTGAAGTTCGCTTGATTGGTCTTGAAGGAGAACAGCTAGGCATCAAGCCACTCAGTGAAGCGCAAGCTTTGGCTGATAACGCTAATGTTGACCTAGTATTGATTCAACCCCAAGCCAAACCGCCTGTTGCAAAAATTATGGACTACGGTAAGTTCAAATTTGAGTACCAGAAGAAGCAAAAAGAACAACGTAAAAAACAAAGTGTTGTTACTGTGAAAGAAGTTCGTCTAAGTCCAACTATTGACAAGGGTGACTTTGATACAAAACTTCGCAATGCACGCAAATTCCTTGAAAAAGGAAATAAAGTTAAGGTATCTATTCGCTTTAAGGGTCGTATGATTACCCATAAAGAGATTGGTGCAAAAGTTTTAGCCGAGTTTGCTGAAGCAACTCAAGATATTGCCATCATCGAACAACGTGCTAAAATGGATGGACGTCAAATGTTCATGCAATTGGCGCCAGCGACTGACAAAAAATAATTGTCAGAAAGTTAAATAAAGGAGAAAAAATCATGCCAAAACAAAAAACACACCGCGCATCAGCTAAACGTTTCAAACGTACAGGTTCTGGTGGACTTAAACGTTTCCGTGCTTACACTTCTCACCGTTTCCACGGAAAAACTAAGAAACAACGTCGTCATCTTCGTAAAGCATCTATGGTGCATTCAGGAGATTACAAACGTATCAAAGCAATGCTTACTCGCTTGAAATAATAGCCTAACAGTAAGTAAACAATTCTAGGAAATATTTGGAGGAAATAAAACATGGCACGTGTTAAAGGTGGCGTTGTATCACGCAAACGTCGTAAACGTATTCTTAAATTAGCAAAAGGTTACTATGGAGCTAAACACATCTTGTTCCGTACTGCAAAAGAACAAGTAATGAACTCTTACTACTATGCATACCGTGACCGTCGTCAGAAAAAACGTGACTTCCGCAAATTGTGGATCACTCGTATCAATGCGGCAGCTCGTATGAACGGACTTTCATACTCACAATTGATGCATGGTTTGAAATTGGCTGAGATCGAAGTTAACCGTAAAATGCTTGCTGACTTGGCTGTTAACGATGCAGCAGCTTTCACAGCTCTTGCAGATGCAGCTAAAGCAAAACTTGGTAAATAATAACTGATAAGACTGGAACAGGATTGTCCCAGTCTTTTTAAAAATAAAGGAGAAAAATATGGCTTCAAAAATGCTACACACTTGCTTGCGAGTAGAAAATCTTGAAAAATCAATCGCATTTTATCAAGATGCTTTTGGTTTTAAAGAATTGCGTCGCAGAGATTTTCCAGACCATGCCTTCACGATTGTCTATCTAGGACTTGAGGGTGACGACTATGAGTTGGAGTTGACTTATAACTACGATCATGGTCCTTATGTGGTTGGAGATGGGTTTGCCCATATCGCCCTCAGTACACCTGATCTTGAAGCGCTTCATAAAGAACATAGTGTCAAAGGCTATGAAGTGACTGAGCCAAATGGCCTACCAGGAACTGCACCTAACTATTACTTTGTCAAAGACCCTGATGGATACAAGGTCGAAGTCATTCGTGAAAAATAATCTCGTGAGATCAAGTAGAATGTTCGTTTTCTACTTGACTTTTTTTAGCTGAAAGAGTATACTAGTAAAAATTTAACCTTTAAGGGGAGTTCAGAGAGACTCACAAGGTGTCAGATAAAAGAATAGTACAATTTTCTAGAGGAGACTTTTTGAGTGTGCTCTCTTGTGTTGTACGATTTTAACTGAGGCCTTGCACTAGCAAGGTCTTTTCTTTGTCTGGTCCCCTTAAAATTTAAGGAGGAAAAGTCATGAATCCCACATGTAAGAAACGTTTGGGTGCGATTCGATTGGAAACCATGAAGGTGGTTGCACAGGAGGAAATCGCGCCAGCAATCTTTGAATTAGTCCTAGAAGGGGAAATGGTTGAAGCCATGCGAGCAGGCCAATTTCTTCATCTGCGTGTGCCTGATGATGCCCATCTTTTGCGTCGTCCTATTTCAATTTCGTCTATTGATAAGGTAAAGAAGCAGTGTCATCTCATTTACCGGATTGAGGGAGCTGGGACAGCTATTTTCTCAACCTTAAGTCAGGGAGATACTCTTGATGTGATGGGTCCTCAGGGAAATGGTTTTGACTTGTCTGACCTTGATGAGCAGAGTCAGGTACTCCTTGTTGGTGGGGGGATTGGTGTTCCGCCCTTGCTTGAGGTAGCCAAGGAATTGCATGCGCGTGGTGTGAAAGTAGTGACAGTTCTCGGTTTTGCTAATAAGGATGCTGTTATCCTTGAAAAAGAATTAGCTCAATATGGTCAAGTCTTTGTAACGACAGATGATGGTTCTTATGGTATCAAGGGAAATGTTTCCGTTGTTATTAAGGATTTAGACAATCAATTTGATGCTGTTTACTCATGTGGGGCGCCTGGAATGATGAAGTATATCAATCAAACCTTTTATGACCACCCAAGAGCCTATCTATCTCTGGAATCTCGTATGGCTTGTGGGATGGGGGCTTGCTATGCCTGCGTCCTAAAAGTGCCAGAAAGCGAGACGGTCAGCCAACGCGTCTGTGAAGATGGCCCTGTTTTCCGCACAGGAACAGTTGTATTATAAGGAGAAAATCATGACTAAAAATCGTTTACAAGTTTCTCTACCTGGTTTGGATTTGAAAAATCCGATTATTCCAGCATCAGGCTGTTTTGGTTTTGGTCAAGAGTATGCCAAGTACTATGATTTAGACCTTTTGGGTTCTATAATGATCAAGGCGACAACTCTTGAACCCCGTTTTGGCAATCCAACTCCAAGGGTGGCAGAGACGCCTGCTGGTATGCTCAATGCAATTGGCTTGCAAAATCCTGGTTTAGAGGTTGTTTTGTCTGAAAAACTTCCTTGGTTAGAAAGAGAGTATCCAGATCTTCCTATTATCGCCAATGTGGCTGGTTTTTCAAAACAAGAGTATGCGGCTGTTTCTCATGGTATTTCCAAGGCAGCTAATGTGAAGGCTATTGAGCTCAATATTTCTTGTCCCAATGTTGACCACTGTAATCATGGACTCTTGATTGGTCAAGACCCTGATCTGGCTTATGATGTGGTGAAAGCAGCTGTGGAAGCCTCTGATGTGCCAGTTTATGTCAAATTAACCCCTAGTGTGACGGATATCGTTACTGTCGCAAAAGCTGCAGAAGATGCGGGAGCAAGTGGCTTAACCATGATCAATACTCTAGTTGGAATGCGCTTTGACCTCAAAACCAGAAAACCAATCTTGGCCAATGGAACAGGTGGAATGTCTGGTCCAGCCGTCTTTCCAGTAGCCCTCAAGCTTATTCGCCAAGTAGCCCAAACAACAGACCTGCCTATCATTGGAATGGGGGGAGTGGATTCGGCTGAAGCTGCCCTAGAAATGTATCTGGCTGGAGCATCTGCTATCGGAGTTGGAACAGCCAACTTTACCAATCCTTACGCCTGTCCTGATATTATTGAAAATCTGCCAAAAGTCATGGACAAATACGGCATCAGTAGTCTAGAAAATCTACGCAAGGAAGTGAAAGATTCTCTGAGGTAAACTACAATCAATCTGTTCTTGATTTTTTATTAGTTTGTAATGTTGATTATAGAGAATTTTGATATAATGAAATGGATAAGAACAGAGGAAGAAAGTTAATGAAGAAATTGAGATTTATTTTTTTAGCCCTGCTATTTTTCTTAGCCAGACCAGAGAGTGCAATGGCTAGCAATGCTACTTGGCAAGGAAAACAATATCTGAAAGCGGATGGAAGTCGAGTAGCGAATGAGTGGGTTTTTGATGCTCATTATCAATCTTGGTTTTATATCAAAGCAGATGCCAACTATGCTGAAAATGAATGGCTGAAACAAGGTGATGATTATTTTTACCTCAAATCTGGTGGCTATATGGCCAAGTTAGAATGGATGGAAGACAAGGGAGCCTTTTATTATCTTGACCAAAATGGTAAAATGAAGAGAAATGCCTGGGTAGGTACTTCCTATGTTGGTGCAACAGGAGCCAAGGTAATAGAAGATTGGGTCTATGATTCTCAATACGACGCTTGGTTTTATATAAAAGCAGATGGACAACACGCAGAGAAAGAATGGCTCCAAATCAAGGGCAAGGACTATTATTTCAAATCTGGTGGTTATTTGCTAACAAGTCAGTGGATTGACCAGGCTTATGTGAATGCTAGTGGTGCCAAAGTACAGCAAGGTTGGCTTTTTGACAAACAATACCAATCTTGGTTTTATATCAAAGAAAATGGAAAACATGCTGAGAAAGAATGGATTTTCGAAAATGGTCACTATTATTATCTAAAATCCGGTGGCTATATGGCAGCCAATGAATGGATTTGGGATAAGGAGTCATGGTTTCACCTCAAATCTGATGGTAAAATGGCTGAGAAAGAATGGCTATACGATGCTAAAAGTCAAGCCTGGTACTACTTCAAATCTGGTGGCTACATGGCGAAAAATGAGACTGTAGATGGTTATCAGCTTGGAAGCGACGGTAAATGGCTTGGAGAAAAAACTACAAATGAAAATGCAGATTACTATCAAGTAGTGCCTGTCACAGCCAATGTTTATAATGCAGATGGTGAAAAGCTGTCCTATATATCGCAAGCTAGTGTCGTCTGGCTAGACAAGGATAGAAAAAGTGATGATAAGCGCCTGGCTATTACTGTTTCTGGTTTGTCAGGCTACATGAAAACAGAAGATTTACAAGCACTAGATGCTAGTAAGGATTTTATCCCTTATTATGAAAGTGATGGCCATCGTTTTTATCACTATGTGGCTCAGAATGCTAGTATCCCAGTAGCTTCTCATCTTTCTGATATGGAAGTAGGCAAGAAATATTATTCGGCAGATGGCCTGCATTTTGATGGTTTTAACCTTGAAAATCCCTTCCTTTTCAAAGATTTAACAGAGGCTACAAACTATAGTGCTGAAGATTTGGATAAGGTATTTAATCTGTTAAATATTGACAATAGCCTCTTGGAAAATAAGGGAGCTACCTTTAAGGAAGCCGAAGAACATTACCATATCAATGCCCTCTATCTCCTTGCCCATAGTGCCTTAGAAAGTGACTGGGGAAGAAGTAATATTGCCAAAGATAAGAATAATTTCTTTGGCATTACAGCCTATGATACGACTCCATACCTTTCTGCCAAGACATTTGATGATGTGGATAAGGGAATTTTAGGTGCAACCAAGTGGATTAAGGAAAATTATATCGATAGGGGCAGAACTTTCCTTGGCAACAAGGCTTCTGGTATGAATGTGGAATATGCCTCAGACCCTTATTGGGGCGAAAAAATTGCTAGTGTAATGATGAAAATTAATGAAAAACTAGGTGGCAAAGATTAGTCCTATAATTGGATATGATTTGAGTATAATACTCAATGAAAATCAAAGAGCAAACTAGGAAACTAGCCGCAGGTTGCTCAAAACACTGTTTTGAGGTTGTAGATAAGACTGACGAAGTCAGTCACATATATACGGCAAGGCGACATTGACACGGTTTGAAGAGATTTTCGAAGAGTATAAGCTAAAAATCCTGATTTCAAGTCGAATCAGGATTTTTTCATAGATGCAATTTTTTCTGAATCTGGTGTGACACGGAGGGTCTTTTGTCCTGTGTAGGTGACAAAGCCAGGTTTTCCACCAGTTGGTTTGTTGAGTTTCTTGACTTCAATCATATCCACCTGCACCAGATTTGACAGGCGCCCTTGAGAGAAGTAGGCGGCCAGCTCTGCTGCGTCTGTCTTGACTTCATCAGATGGGTCAAGATTTCCTGAGATGACAACATGGCTTCCAGGAATGTCCTTGGCATGGAACCAAAGTTCCTCCTTGCGGGCCATTTTAAAGGTCAATTCCTCATTTTGCAGGTTATTGCGTCCGACATAGATGATGGTTTTGCCATCGCTTGCTAGATATTGTTCTGGTTTTTTGCGCTTCTGGATTTTCTCCCGTTGTCTTCTGCGGATAAAACCTGTTTGAATCAATTCTTCACGGATTTCAGCGATTTCTTCCAGTCCAGCTTGGTTGAGGACGGTTTCCACACTTTCTAGATAGAGAATGGTTGCCTTGGTTTCCTCAATCAGATCAGTCAAGTATTTGACAGCTTCTTTGAGTTTCTGATAACGTTTAAAATAGCGTTAGGCATGCTGAATTGGAGTCAAGGCCTTATCAAGCGAAATCGTGATAGGTTGGTTGGTGTAGTAGTTGTCCAGGATAACCTAATCTTGGTCTTTAGGCACTTAGTGGAGGAAGGTTATCAGCAATACTGCTGTTTGGCGAAATTCATAAGCTTTGTCTGTAGCTAGTAACTCTTTTTCTTGTTTTTTAAGCTTATGACGATTTTTTTGAAGTTCATTTTCAACACGACGAATGAGTTCGCTGGCTTGTTGTTTGACGCGGTCGCGTTCAGCCTTGTCCTTATAGTAGGTGTCCAACAAATAAGAAAGACTGTCAAAAGGTTCTCCCACTTGATTTGCAAAAGGAACTGGGCTGAAGGAAGTCTCAGTCAAGCATGGTTTGGTTTCTTGATTGAAAAAGTTACGGAAAGTAGATAGTTTATCACTAACCAGAATGCTTTCCAATTCATTTGCCGTATCACGTCCCAGACCTTGAAAGAGGTTTTGAAGGTTCTTAGCTCTCGTTTCCTGAGTTTGTAGGATTTCAAAGAGCTTTTCATCCTTGATCGTGAAAGGATTGAGAGATTCCGTACTTGGCGGAGCGATGTAGGTCGATCCAGGAAGCAAGATACGGTAGCTATTTTGTGAAAAGCCAACGTGTTTGATAACTTCGAGGATTTTATGACTGCTTTTATCAACCAGTAGAATATTACTGTGTTTCCCCATGATTTCGATAATCAAGGTAGCCTGAATATGGTCCCCAATCTCGTTTTTATTGGAAACTGTCATTTCTACAATTCGGTCATTCTCAACCTGCTCGATCGACTCAATCAGGGCACCCTGCAAATATTTTCTTAAAACCATGATAAAGGTAGAAGGTTGAGCTGGATTTTCAAAAGTTGTTTGGGTCAGCTGAATGCGTCCAAAAACTGGATGGGCAGAAAGGAGCAGGCGATGACTTTGGCGATTGCTGCGGATTTGCAAGACCAACTCTTGTTCAAAAGGTTGATTGATTTTCTGGATGCGACCATTCACTAACTCTCTTCGCAATTCCTCAACCATGTGGTGTAAAAAAAATCCGTCAAATGACATCGTTCTCTCCTTGTGATTGTATTCCATAGTATTATATCAAAAAGGTAGAATAAAATCATGGAAATGTGGTATAATAAAGCCAAGTAAAGAGAAACGAGAAGCACATGTATATTGAAATGGTAGATGAAACTGGTCAAGTTTCAAAAGAAATGTTGCAACAAACCCAAGAAATTTTGGAATTTGCAGCCCAAAAATTAGGCAAAGAAGACAAGGAGATGGCGGTTACCTTTGTGACCAATGAACGTAGTCATGAACTCAATCTGGAGTACCGTGACACGGACCGCCCGACAGATGTTATCAGTCTTGAATATAAACCAGAGTTGGAAATTGCCTTTGACGAAGAGGATTTGCTTGAAAATCCTGAATTGGCAGAGATGATGTCTGAGTTTGATGCCTATATTGGGGAATTGTTCATCTCTATCGATAAGGCTCATGAGCAGGCCGAGGAATACGGTCACAGCTTTGAGCGTGAGATGGGCTTCTTGGCAGTACACGGCTTTTTACATATCAACGGCTATGATCACTACACTCCGGAAGAAGAAGCGGAGATGTTCGGTTTACAAGAAGAAATTTTGACAGCCTATGGACTCACAAGACAATAAACGAAAATGGAAAAATCGTGACCTGATATCTAGTTTAGAATTTGCTCTCACAGGAATTTTTACTGCCATCAAGGAAGAACGCAATATGCGAAAACATGCAGTGACGGCTCTTGTAGTCATTCTTGCAGGTTTTGTTTTTCAGGTGTCACGAATCGAATGGCTCTTTCTCCTATTGAGCATTTTCTTGGTAGTAGCTTTTGAAATTATCAATTCTGCTATTGAAAATGTGGTGGATTTGGCCAGTCACTATCACTTTTCCATGCTGGCTAAAAATGCCAAGGATATGGCGGCTGGCGCGGTATTAGTGGTCTCTCTTTTCGCAGCCTTAACAGGCGCATTGATTTTTCTCCCACGAATCTGGGATTTATTATTTTAAACAGTAAGAGGAAATTATGACATTTAAATCAGGCTTTGTAGCCATTTTAGGACGTCCCAATGTTGGGAAGTCAACCTTTTTAAATCACGTCATGGGGCAAAAGATTGCCATCATGAGTGACAAGGCGCAGACAACGCGCAACAAAATTATGGGAATTTACACGACTGATAAGGAGCAAATTGTCTTTATCGACACACCAGGGATTCATAAGCCTAAAACGGCACTTGGAGATTTCATGGTCGAATCCGCCTACAGCACTCTTCGTGAAGTGGATACTGTTCTTTTTATGGTGCCTGCTGATGAAGCGCGTGGCAAAGGGGACGATATGATTATCGAACGCCTCAAGGCTGCCAAGGTTCCAGTGATTTTGGTGGTGAACAAGATTGATAAGGTTCACCCAGACCAGCTTTTGTCTCAGATTGATGATTTCCGTAATCAGATGGACTTCAAGGAAATTGTTCCCATCTCAGCCCTTCAAGGAAATAACGTCTCTCGTCTAGTGGATATTTTGAGTGAAAATCTGGACGAAGGTTTCCAATATTTTCCGTCTGATCAAATCACAGACCATCCAGAACGATTCTTGGTTTCAGAAATGGTTCGCGAGAAAGTCTTGCACCTAACTCGTGAAGAGATTCCGCATTCTGTCGCAGTAGTAGTGGATTCTATGAAACGAGACGAAGAGACAGACAAGGTTCATATTCGAGCAACTATCATGGTCGAGCGCGATAGTCAGAAAGGGATTATCATCGGTAAAGGTGGTGCTATGCTTAAGAAAATCGGTAGCATGGCCCGTCGTGATATTGAACTCATGCTAGGAGACAAGGTCTTCCTAGAAACCTGGGTCAAGGTCAAGAAAAACTGGCGCGATAAAAAGCTAGATTTGGCTGACTTTGGCTATAATGAAAAAGAATACTAAGTAGAGGTGGGCTCATGCCTGCTTCTTGTTTTTACAGAAGGAGGACTTATGCCTGAATTACCTGAGGTTGAAACCGTTCGTCGTGGCTTAGAAAAATTGATTTTGGGAAAGAAGATTTCGAGTGTAGAAATTCGCTATCCCAAGATGATTAAAACGGATTTGGACGAGTTTCAAAAGGAAGTGCCTGGTCAAGTTGTTGAGTCAATGGGACGTCGTGGCAAATATTTGCTTTTCTATCTGACAGACAAGGTCTTGATTTCTCATCTGCGGATGGAGGGCAAGTATTTTTACTATCCGGACCAGGTTCCTGAACGCAAGCATGCCCATGTTTTCTTCCAGTTTGAGGAGGGTGGCACGCTTGTTTATGAGGATGTTCGCAAGTTTGGTACTATGGAACTCTTGTCTCCTGACCTTTTAGACGCCTACTTTATTTCTAAAAAATTAGGTCCTGAACCAAGCGAACAAGACTTTGATGTGCAGGTCTTTCAAGCTGCCCTTGCTAAGTCCAAAAAGCCTATCAAATCCCACCTTTTAGACCAGACCTTGGTAGCTGGCCTTGGCAATATCTATGTGGATGAGGTTCTCTGGCGAGCTCAGGTTCATCCAGCTAGACCGTCCCAGACTTTGAAAGCAGAAGAAGCGACCGCCATTCATGAACAGACCATTGCTGTATTGGGACAGGCTGTTGAAAAAGGTGGTTCCACCATTCGGACCTATACCAATGCCTTTGGGGAAGATGGAACCATGCAGGATTTTCATCAGGTCTATGATAAGACTGGTCAAGAATGTGTACGCTGTGGTAACATCATTGAGAAAATCCAACTAGGTGGACGAGGCACCCACTTTTGTCCAAACTGTCAAAGGAGGGACTGATGGGAAAAATCATTGGAATCACTGGGGGAATTGCCTCTGGTAAGTCAACTGTGACAAATTTTCTAAGAAAGCAAGGTTTTCAAGTAGTGGATGCCGACGCAGTCGTCCACCAACTACAGAAACCTGGTAGTCGCCTGTTTCAGTCTCTAGTACAGCACTTTGGGCAAGAAATAATCCTTGCAAACGGAGAACTCAATCGCCCTCTCCTAGCTAGTCTCATCTTTTCAAATCCTGAAGAGCGAGAATGGTCGAAGCAAATCCAAGGAGAGATTATCCGTGAGGAACTAGCTACATTAAGAGACCAATTGGCTCAAACAGAAGAGATTTTTTTCATGGATATACCCTTACTTTTTGAGCAGGACTACGTCTCTTGGTTTGATGAGACTTGGTTGGTCTGTGTGGATAGAGACGTCCAAGTAGAACGCCTAATGAAAAGGGATCAGCTATCCAAGGATGAAGCTGAGTCTCGTCTGGCAGCCCAGTGGCCTTTAGAAAAAAAGAAAGATTTGGCCAGCCATGTTTTAAACAACAATGGAAATCAGGACCAGCTTCTTACTCAGGTGTTCTCCCTGCTTGAGGGAGGTAGGCAAGATGACAGAGATTAACTGGAAGGATAATCTGCGCATTGCCTGGTTTGGTAATTTTCTGACTGGAGCCAGTATTTCTTTGGTAGTGCCCTTTATGCCCATCTTTGTGGAAAATCTAGGTGTAGGGAGTGATCAAGCTGCTTTTTATGCAGGTTTAGCTATTTCTGTCTCTGCCATTTCTGCGGCACTTTTCTCTCCTATCTGGGGCATCCTTGCTGACAAATACGGTCGAAAACCCATGATGATTCGGGCTGGCATGGCCATGACCATTACTATGGGAGGCTTGGCCTTTGTCCCAAATATTTATTGGTTAATATTTCTTCGTTTATTAAACGGGGTATTTGCAGGATTTGTTCCTAATGCAACTGCCTTGATAGCCAGTCAGGTTCCCAAGGAGAAATCAGGCTCTGCCTTAGGTACTTTGTCTACAGGCGTAGTTGCAGGTACTCTAACTGGTCCCTTTATTGGTGGCTTTATCGCAGAATTATTTGGCATTCGTATTGTCTTTTTACTGGTTGGTTGTTTTCTATTTCTAGCTGCTGTTTTGACTATTTGCTTTATCAAGGAAGATTTTCAACCAGTAGCCAAGGAAAAGGCCATTCCAACAAAGGAATTATTTACATCAGTTAAATATCCCTATCTTTTGGTCAATCTCTTTCTGACCAGTTTTGTCATCCAATTTTCGGCCCAATCCATTGGCCCTATTTTAGCACTTTATGTACGCGACTTAGGTCAGACAGAAAATCTTCTCTTTGTCTCTGGTTTGATTGTATCCAGTATGGGCTTTTCCAGCATGATGAGTGCAGGAATCATGGGCAAGCTAGGTGACAAGGTGGGTAATCATCGCCTCTTGGTTGTAGCCCAGTTTTATTCAGTCATCATCTATCTCCTCTGTGCTAATGCCTCTAGTCCCCTTCAACTAGGACTTTATCGTTTCCTCTTTGGCTTGGGAACAGGTGCTTTGATTCCCGGAGTTAACGCCCTTCTCAGCAAGATGACGCCCAAAGCTGGTATTTCGAGGGTCTTTGCCTTTAATCAGGTATTCTTTTATCTGGGAGGTGTCGTTGGTCCCATGGCAGGTTCTGCAGTAGCAGGTCAATTTGGCTACCATGCAGTCTTTTATGCGACAAGCCTTTGTGTTGCCTTTAGTTGTCTCTTTAACCTTCTTCAATTTCGAACATTATTAAAAGTAAAGGAAATCTAGTGCGAGTAAAAATTAATCTCAAATGCTCCTCTTGTGGCAGTATCAATTACCTAACCAGTAAAAATTCAAAAACCCATCCAGACAAGATTGAGGTTTTAAAGTATTGTCCCAAGGAAAGAAAAGTAACCCTACATCTTGAATCTAAGTAGATTTTATGGTAAAATAATAGGGATTTTAAGGAGTTTGATATGTATAACCTATTATTAACCATTTTATTAGTATTATCTGTTGTGATTGTGATTGCGATTTTCATGCAACCAACCAAAAACCAATCCAGCAATGTATTTGATGCCAGCTCAGGTGATTTGTTTGAACGCAGTAAAGCACGCGGTTTTGAAGCTGTAATGCAGCGTTTGACAGGGATTTTAGTCTTTTTCTGGCTAGCCATTGCCTTAGCATTGACGGTATTATCAAGTAGATAAGAAAATAATGGGCAGGACTAGGTCTTTGCCTCTTTTTATTTTTAAATGATGTTTGAGAAGGTTTTACAGTAAAAGAAAAGAAAAAATCTAGAAAGAAAATATGAAAGATAGAATAAAAGAATATTTACAAGATAAGGGAAGGGTAACTGTCAATGACTTGGCTCAGGCTTTGGGAAAAGACGGTTCCAAGGATTTTCGTGAGTTGATTAAAACCTTGTCCCTAATGGAAAGAAAGCACCAGATTCGCTTTGAAGAAGATGGTAGTCTGACCTTGGAAGTCAAGAAAAAACATGAGATTACTCTCAAGGGGATTTTTCATGCTCATAAAAATGGCTTTGGTTTTGTCAGTCTGGAAGGGGAAGAGGACGACCTTTTTGTAGGAAAAAACGATGTTAACTACGCTATTGATGGTGATACCGTTGAGGTCGTCATTAAGAAAGTCGCTGATCGCAGCAAAGGGACAGCAGCGGAAGCCAAAATTATCGATATCCTAGAACACAGTTTGACAACTGTTGTCGGTCAAATCGTTCTAGATCAGGAAAAGCCTAAGTATGCTGGCTACATCCGTTCGAAAAATCAGAAAATCAGCCAACCGATTTATGTAAAAAAACCAGCCCTTAAACTGGAGGGAACAGAAGTTCTCAAGGTCTTTATCGATAAATACCCAAGCAAGAAACATGATTTCTTTGTCGCGAGCGTCCTTGATGTGGTGGGGCATTCAACGGATGTCGGAATTGATGTCCTTGAAGTTTTGGAGTCTATGGACATTGTCTCAGAATTTCCAGATGCAGTTGTTAAGGAAGCAGAAAGTGTGCCGGATGCTCCGTCTCAAAAGGATATGGAAGGTCGTATGGATTTGAGAGATGAGATTACCTTTACCATTGACGGCGCTGACGCCAAGGACTTGGACGATGCGGTGCATATCAAGGCCTTGAAAAATGGAAATCTGGAACTTGGAGTTCACATAGCAGATGTTTCCTACTATGTGACCGAGGGTTCTGCCCTTGACAAGGAAGCCCTTAACCGCGCAACTTCTGTCTATGTGACAGACCGTGTGGTTCCAATGCTTCCAGAACGACTGTCAAATGGAATCTGCTCCCTCAATCCTCAAGTTGACCGCCTGACCCAGTCTGCCATTATGGAGATTGATAAACATGGTCGTGTGGTCAACTACACCATTACACAAACAGTTATCAAGACTAGCTTCCGTATGACCTATAGTGATGTCAATGATATCTTAGCGGGCGACGAGGAAAAGAGATAAGAATATCATAAAATTGTACCAAGTATCGAATTCATGGCCAGGCTTCATGAAACTTTAGAAAACATGCGTGTGAAACGCGGAGCCCTCAATTTTGATACCAATGAAGCTAAGATTTTAGTGGATAAGCAAGGTAAGCCTGTTGATATCGTTCTTCGTCAGCGTGGTATTGCCGAGCGCATGATTGAGTCCTTTATGTTGATGGCCAATGAAACAGTTGCTGAGCATTTTAGCAAGCTGGATTTGCCTTTTATCTATCGAATTCACGAGGAGCCAAAGGCTGAAAAGGTTCAGAAGTTTATTGATTATGCTTCGAGCTTTGGCTTGTGCATTTATGGGACTGCCAGTAAGATTAGCCAGGAGGCCCTCCAAGACATCATGCGTACTGTTGAGGGAGAACCTTATGCAGATGTATTGTCCATGATGCTTCTTCGTTCTATGCAGCAGGCTCGTTATTCGGAGCACAATCATGGCCACTATGGACTAG
>CAJPJN010000011.1:0-16975 GCA_905369855.1 Streptococcus oralis
GAAAAAAGGACTCGAGGAGCTTTAGGATGCAAGATGAAAGTATTTATGGATTAGTATATAAGGCCATTCGTGAGGAGAGAGGGTTTACTCAGAAGGAAGCTGCTGGCACAACGGTGACTCCACATTTTTTACGTCAGTTTGAGCAAGGGAAATCTCGAATAACCATTCAAAAATTTGAAGAGATTCTTTCTAATATTGGAATTGATAAAGAGACCTTTGATAGTCTCAAAACGCAGATGTTTCCAACTGAATTTCATAAATTACAGGCTCAAGTTGCTGATTTGGCCTATAAGCGTGAATTTAAAAAGATCATTAGTTTGATTAATCAACCCATGGAAAATCCTGGGATCGCTGAACACTATGTGATTGCCAATCGTGTAGTCAATAAATTTGCTATCGCAAACATCATCGGAGATTCTTTTCTGACTCCAAAAGATTATCAAGAACTAGAATATATAAAAAACTATCTTAGTGAATTGGACGATTGGAATAAAATTGAGGTGAATATCTTTTCATCTATCCTGCCTCACTTTTCAATTGAATTTTTAGACTACAGACTCTACCATTTATTAGACACTCTAAAAAAACAGACAGAGTACCATTCAATCCGTACTGCTGACTACTACATTGCCTGCTTAAGAACTGCTATCAAGCATTACTCTGTTAATGGCTACTATGATAAAGCTGAAAATCTAGCGTTGAAGACCCTGGAAGTGATTAATACTTTCCCTCTACTGAGTACCAAGATGACAGAGATGATTAGCATTTCCATGGAACGTGCTAATAATTTTCTCAGACAAGACGATGTCAGAGGTCTAGAACTTGCTAAGCATATCTTTGCTAGTCTTGATAACTTTGAAAAAATCTATCCAAATCAACTTCTGACTCGAATGAGAGAGGATTTCTTTGTCTCTGTCACACAGCTCAATCACACTGGACAACCTCTAGACATCTAACCTAGAAAATAAAAAAGCTTGAGGAACAATATATTTCCTCAGGCTTTTCTTATCCTTTAAAAGTGACAATAGTCGCACCACTGCCTCCAGCATTTTGTGGGGCATAGCCAAAACTCTTGACATGCTTGTTTCTTTGTAGGTATTTGGTGACACCTTCACGGATGACACCTGTTCCGATACCATGGATGATATCTACTTGAGCCATATTATTAAGCAAGGCTTGGTCGATAAAGGCATCTAGCTCATTCATGGCCTCTTCATAACGTTTGCCTCGAAGGTCCAGTCTGGCTTGTGGGCCACGACCAGAAGTTCGTTTCACGACATTGACCTGTTTCTTCTTGACTTGCTTTTCTTGCTGGGCTTGAACAAGGTCAAATTCTTTCTCTTCCAAGGTCATCTTAATCAAGCCAACTTGGGCTTCCCAGCGGCCGTCCTTGAGTTGACTGGTCAGGGTACCACGCTGGCCATAACTGAGAACCACGATATCATCTCCCACCTTTGGAGCTCGTTTTTTCTTGGCCTTTTGAAGGACCTTGTTTTTAGACAAGTCCACTTTTTCAGGAGCCAATTTTTTCAGCTTGGCCTTGGCTTCAATGATTTCGTGGGGCTTGAGTTGAGATTTACTGTGGAGATTTTTAAGAATCTGGTCACTCTCACTTAGGGCCATGTCCACAATCTCAGCAGCCTGTTCACGCGCCTTATTAAGCTCGATTTCCTTTTCACGATTGAGCTCGTTGTAAAGTTTTTTGAGGGCACGGTTCATCTTGAGATTTTCTTGCTCCACCTCACGGATATTGTCCAAGCGTTTGCGGCTCTCTAGCGTCTGCTCTTCCAGTTGCTCAATGATACGATTGACATCATTATCTTGATCGACCTGCTGACTAGCATCCCCTACGATAACTTCAGATAGGCCTAGACGTTTAGCGATTTCGAAGGCATTGCTTCGTCCAGGAACTCCCTGCATAAAGCGATAGGTCGGGCGTAGAGTTACAGTATCAAACTCCATGCTGGCATTTTGCACAAAGGCTGTCTCAATACCGTAGGCCTTGAGTTCTGGATAGTGGGTGGTCGCCATGGTCTTGACTTGACGCAGGCGAAGGTCCTCCAGAATAGCCATGGCAAGGGCAGCTCCCTCTTGGGGATCTGTACCAGCCCCCAACTCATCCAAGAGCAAGAGGGAATGCTGGTTGACCTTGCCAAGAATATCCACAATATTGGTCATGTGGCTAGAGAAGGTAGACAAGCTCTGTTCAATAGACTGTTCATCGCCAATATCAGCAAAGATTTCTTCAAAAACACCAACACGACTTCCCTTATCTGCTAAAATAGGTAAGCCTGACTGGGCCATGACCTGTGTCAAACCGAGAGTTTTGAGCATGATGGTCTTCCCACCTGTATTGGGACCTGTAATGACAATAGCTGTTAAATCTTGGCCAAAATGGACATCATTTGCGACGGCATTTTTGACCAAAGGATGGCAGACATGTAGCAGTTGAATTTCCTGATTTTCTGACAACTGAGGAACGACTGCTTGCCTTTCTTGGATAAAGCGGACCTTGGCACGAATCAAGTCCAGATGGCCGATAATCCAAGCATCATTGGCAATCTCAGCCGCATGAGGGCGGACACGCTCCGAGATTTCTTGGAGAATACGAAGCATTTCATAGCGCTCATCTGCTCGCAGACTAGCAATATCTTCGCTCAGTTTGACCACCTCACGGGGTTCGATATAGACGGTATTTCCACTAGCAGAAATATCATGAACGACACCAGCAATCTTATTGCGGTAGGTATTTTTGACTGGTAAAACCTGACGGCCATTTCTGCCGGCAACGATTCCTTCCGTCAACATCTGCGCTTTTTGCTTGAGCAGGTCCTGTAAAACATCGCGTACCTGACTCTCGCTATCATGAATTTTTCGACGGATTCGCGCCAATTCTTCACTGGCAAAATTTTCAATGAAACCTGCATCATTAAAGGCCTGGAGATTTCCTTGTATTTGCGGAAAATCATGCAATTTCTCAAACCAGAGAGCTAATTCTTCCAAGCTAACATTTTCCAGATTGGAGTAAAAACTTTGCAATTCTCGGCTAGCAAGAAGCACGCGCTTCAAGAGTAGGAACTCCTCGATATTGAGATCCGCCCCCATCTCCAACCGCTTGCAGACTACTGCAATTTCCTTAGTTGCAAGAATGGTAAAATGCGGTTGCTCGACAAAGAGAGCCTGCATTTCCTTCATCTCAGCAAAAGCCTGTTTGATTTTATCCGCTTTAGCAGTCGGAGCCAGCTGTCTCAACTGCTCCAAGCCCTGCTCGGTCAACAAATGGGGTTCAAACAAGGCCTTGACCTTATTGAACTCTAATGTTTCTAATATTTTCTTGTTCATCTTTATTTCCTTGTCTTTGAATGTCTAGGTGTGGTAGCTTTTTACATTCTGATAGATTCGAGTCAATCTGTAAACAAAGGGCTAGGAAAACTCCTGCCCTTTTTATCCGATTAAATTTGTCACCCAGATTTGTTTGAGCCAACTGGTTGTTACCGGTATGCTCTGGATGATGTGTTTTGCGACGATACTCTTTTCAAGAGGATTTTGTATAGCTGCCATGGGGATGGTCGCCAAGATGGTCAAGGCCATTTGCAAGACAAATAAGGTCACCAACATGGACAAGATACCTGCTGAAACTTGGAACAACTTGCCACCCAGTTTTTTACTAGGAATCAAGTGTAAGAGGAGACCAAGCAAACGACCGATGCTATAGACAATCCCAAATACAAGCAAGTAGCCGATCCCTGCGTAAAAGACCTTATCCAACTGAAAGAGTTGATCCGATGGGAAAAAGAAAGTTCCCTGACCTTCCTGCGGATTTGCATAAGGGAGCAGCAAATGAAATTGCTCTCCAAGCCCCTTATAAAACTGGCCAGCCACAAAAGCCGATGCCATGGCTGAAATCAGGTAATAAACCTGTAAGAGCAGGCCTCTCCGATAGCCGATATAAAATCCCCAAGCCAAGACCAATAGAAGAAGGAGTGAAATCATAAGGAATCCTCAATCTTGCTCTGTTCTTGCTTGCAAGTCACAAGCTTGTGACGGAGTTCTTCTAACTCTTGCTCCTTATCGTCAAATTCAATCTCACGGCTGAGTTGAGTTGACAAACAGTTGACTGCCAACAAAAGAGCGATGGTTTCATCGTCTGCGCTAGGCATTTGTTCTTTAATTGCTTGGTATTTTTCTGTCGCAACCTTGGCGATTTCCTCCATAAAAAGGTTATCATGCTCGCTTGTCAAGGTTAATGATTTTTTCCCGAATGTAAATTTGAATCGATTTAGATTTGCCATAAAATTCACCTCACGATATTATACCAAAATTCGCTAACTTTGTCAGTTTTTACAAATTTGCCTGCTTTTATGGTACAATAGAAACTATGGCAAGTATAACACTCACACCAAGCGAAAAGGAGATTCAGGCTTTTCTTGAACACTATCAAACCAGTCTGGCTCCCAGCAAGAATCCCTATATTCGCTACTTTTTACGACTACCTCAAGCAACGGTTTCTATCTATACTTCTGGAAAGGTCTTGCTTCAGGGTGAAGGGGCCGAGAAATATGCTAGTTTCTTTGGATATCAAGTTGTAGAGGAAACTAGCGGACAAAATCTCCCTTTGATTGGGACAGATGAAGTAGGGAATGGTTCCTACTTTGGTGGGCTTGCAGTTGTGGCTTCCTTTGTCACACCTGACCAGCATGCCTTCTTGCGAAAACTCGGTGTGGGGGATTCCAAAACTCTGACTGACCAAAAGATCCGTCAGATTGCCCCTATCCTCAAAGAAAAAATCCAGCACCAGGCACTGCTTCTCTCACCAAGCAAGTACAACGAGATCATCGGAGACCGCTACAATGCTGTTTCTGTTAAGGTAGCCCTCCATAATCAGGCTATCTATCTCCTCCTTCAAAAAGGCATTCAGCCTGAGAAAATTGTGATTGATGCCTTTACCAGTGCTAAAAATTATGACAAGTACTTGGCACAAGAGGCCAATCGTTTCAGCAATCCTATCAGCTTAGAAGAAAAGGCTGAGGGCAAATACTTGGCTGTCGCAGTTTCTTCTATCATTGCGCGTGATCTCTTTCTGGAAAATCTTGAAAATCTGGGACGAGAGCTGGGCTATCAACTTCCAAGTGGAGCTGGAACGGCTTCTGATAAGGTGGCTAGCCAGATTTTGCAAGCCTATGGTATGCAGGGACTCAATTTCTGCGCCAAATTGCACTTTAAAAATACTGAAAAAGCGAAAAAACGCTTAGAAAGGTAAGTTATGAATTCATTTAAAAATTTCTTAAAAGAGTGGGGATTGTTCCTCCTAATTCTGTCATTACTAGCTTTAAGTCGTATCTTTTTTTGGAGCAATGTTCGCGTAGAAGGGCATTCCATGGATCCTACCCTAGCGGATGGCGAAATCCTCTTTGTTGTTAAGCATCTCCCTATTGACCGTTTTGATATCGTGGTTGCCCATGAGGAAGATGGCAATAAGGACATTGTCAAACGTGTGATTGGAATGCCTGGTGACACCATCCGTTACGAAAACGATAAACTTTACATCAATGACAAAGAGACGGACGAACCTTATCTAGCTGACTACATCAAACGTTTCAAGGATGACAAACTCCAAAGCACCTATTCAGGCAAGGGTTTTGAAGGAAATAAAGGAACTTTCTTTAGAAGTATTGCTGAAAAAGCCCAAGCCTTCACAGTTGATGTCAACTACAACACCAATTTTAGCTTTACTGTCCCAGAAGGAGAATACCTCCTCCTCGGAGATGACCGCTTGGTTTCGAGCGACAGCCGCCACGTAGGTACCTTTAAAGCAAAAGATATCACAGGGGAAGCTAAATTCCGCTTCTGGCCAATCACCCGTATCGGAACATTTTAAGAAATCGAAGAGGCCGAGAATCAACAATCTCAGCCTCTTCTTCTATCGTGAGAAGTGATTGGTTATTGACTATAATAAAAACACCCCCAACTCTCACCTATTCATGCAAAGGAATTTTATGGAAGTTTATTTTTCAGGAACCATTGAACGGATTATTTTTGAAAATCCCAGCAATTTTTATCGCATCCTCCTCCTAGAAATCGAAGATACGGACGCAGAGGATTTTGATGATTTTGAAATCATTGTCACGGGCACTATGGCTGACGTGATTGAGGGAGAAGACTATACTTTTTGGGGGCAAATTGTCCAGCACTCCAAGTATGGGGAACAACTGCAAATCAGCCGATATGAACGCGCAAAACCAACTAGCAAGGGCTTGGTCAAGTACTTTTCAAGTAGCCATTTCAAGGGAATTGGTCTCAAGACAGCTCAGAAAATTGTGGATACCTATGGCGACAATACCATTGACGAAATTCTGCAACACCCAGAAAAGCTAGAAGGCATCTCAGGACTCTCTGCCAAAAATCGCGAGGCTTTCGTCTCCACTCTCCGTCTCAACTACGGAACCGAGATGGTTTTGGCCAAACTTGCCAACTACGGTATTCCCAATAAATTAGCCTTCCAGATTCAAGACTTTTACAAGGAAGAAACCCTTGATGTGGTTGAAAATTATCCCTACCAACTGGTTGAGGATATTAAGGGTTTGGGATTTACCATTGCTGACCAATTAGCGGAAGAACTAGGCATCGAAAGTCAGGCTCCTGAACGCTTCCGCGCCGGTCTAGTTCACAGTCTTTTTCAGGCCTGTATGGAAACAGGGGACACCTATGTTGAAGCACGGGATTTGCTGGAACAAACCCTAACTCTCCTTGAATCTTCTCGTCCCGTGGAACTGGACCCCAGCCAAGTGGCACAAGAGCTGTCCTACCTCATCGAAGAAGACAAGGTTCAGCAGATTGATACCAAGATTTTTGACAACAGCCTCTTTTTCGCTGAGGAAGGCATCCGCAGTCACTTGGTTCGTATCCTTGAAAAAGGAAAACAGAAGAGCCAGGATTTAGAAACCATTCAAAAACATATCGCTACTGTCGAGGAAGAGCTGGGGATTGAGTATGATAGCATTCAAAAACAAGCTATCTGTGACGCTATCCAGAACAAGGTCTTTATCCTGACAGGTGGACCTGGTACTGGTAAGACAACTGTTATCAATGGGATTATCGCTGTTTATACCCTCTTAGAAGGACTTGACCTCAGGAAAAAAAGTAATCTGCCGCTTCTTCTTGCCGCTCCAACTGGACGAGCAGCTCGCCGCATGAATGAATTGACTGGTTTGCCTAGCGCGACCATACACCGTCATTTAGGAATGACAGGTGACGATGATACCAGTCATCTGGAGGATTATCTAGATGCTGACTTTATCATCGTGGATGAATTTTCTATGGTGGATACTTGGCTGGCCAATCAACTCTTCTCCAACATCTCTTCTAACAGTAAAATCCTCATCGTGGGCGACAGCGACCAGCTACCGTCTGTCAGTCCTGGACAGGTTCTAGCGGATCTGCTTCATATTCCCTTGATTCCTCAGACTCGCTTGGAAAAAATTTATCGACAAAGCGAAGAATCAACCATCGTCACCCTAGCTAGTCAGATTCGACAGGGCATCTTGCCAGCTGATTTCACCCAGAAAAAAGCTGACCGTTCCTACTTTGAAATCGCTAGTGGCCATATTCCTGCCACCATTGAAAAGATCTTAGGCGCTGCCCTCAGAAGTGGCATCCCTGCCCGTGATATCCAAGTTCTGGCGCCCATGTACCGAGGGACTGCAGGGATTGATTCCATCAACCAACTCATGCAAGACCTCCTTAATCCACCACAAAAAGACCAACTCAGTTTTGAAGCTCCCCAGTGCCACTATCGTAAGGGAGATAAGGTCATTCACTTGGTCAACGATGCTGAAATCAATGTCTTTAATGGAGATTTAGGAGCTATCACAGACCTGATTCCTGGTAAATACACCGAGTCGAAACAAGACGAGATTGTCATTGATTTTGATGGCAACGAAGTCTCTTACCCACGTAACGAATGGTACAAGATTCGCCTAGCCTATGCCATGAGTATCCATAAATCACAGGGAAGTGAGTTCCCTGTTGTCATCCTACCGATTACTAGTGCTAGTAGGCGTATGCTGGAGCGCAATCTCATCTATACAGCCATTACACGCGCCAAAAGCAAGCTTATCTTACTAGGTGAATTACAGGCCTTCGACTATGCTACCCAGCACATCGGAACTGCCCGAAAAACCTATCTGATTGAACGCTTCAGCGATTTAATTGAAAATGTTGAAGAAAAGCAACCAGCTGTCTCTGAAACTACCACATCAAGTGACTCTAAACAATCCTACATCCTAACCGAAGAAAACTGGGACAGCATCCCCGCCATGATTGGGATTACAGATGCAGACCTCAAAGAGATTTTTGGAAAATAGCGCATCAGAAAACCCACCTAGTCAGGTGGGATTTTTGTTTATTAAGATTATTTAACTGTTGCTGTGCTTGTAATCAACTCAACAGCTTTTTTGATTGTGATATCATGTTTCAACATATCAGCTGAAAGCAAGTTTTGAACTTGTGCAACTTCCATGTTGTAAGTTGCTGCCAATTGTTCGATTTCTTTTTGGATTTCTTCTTCTGAAGCGTCAAATCCTTCAGCTTTGGCAACTGCTTCGATAACAAGGTTAGTCTTAGTACGTGACTCAGCTTCTCCCTCGTATTGTTTGTGAAGGTCTTCTTGAGTAGTTCCAGTGATTTGGAAGTACATGTCAGGGTTGATACCTTGACGTTGCAAGTTTCCAAGGAATTCATTTACTGAACGGTGAACTTCTTCGTGGATCATTTCTTCTGGAAGTTCTACGATTTCAGCGTTTTCTACAGCTTTATCAATTGCTGCACCTTCAACTGCATCTTTGTAAGCTTCTTCTTTAGCAGCAGCCAATTCCTTGCGGTATTTTTCTTTCAATTCAGCAAGTGTTTCAACTTCTTCGTCGATGTCTTTTGCAAGCTCATCGTCAAGAGCTGGAACTTCTTTAGCTTTTACTTCGTGGATAGTTGTTACGAATTTAGCTTCTTTACCTGCAAGGTCTTCTGCTTGGTAGTCTTCTGGGAATGTTACGATAACATCAACAGTTTCACCAGCTGAGTGACCTACCAATTGGTCTTCGAAACCAGGGATGAATTGACCTGAACCAAGTCCAAGTGAGAAGTTTTCACCTTTTCCGCCGTCAAATTCAACACCGTCGATAGAACCAACGAAGTCGATGACAACAGTATCGCCGTTTTCAGCAGCAGCTTCCTTGATAACCAATTCAGCCAAGTTGTTGCGTTCGCGTTCGATACGCTCTTCAACGTCAGCGTCAGTTACTTCTTTTTCTACATCTACTGATACTTCAAGGTTTTTGTAGTCACCCAATTTTACTTCAGGTTTTGTAACGACTTCAGCAGTGATAACCCAGTCTTGACCTTTTTCCATTGAAGTTACATCAATTTTTGGTTGTGCAACGACTTCAAGACCAGCTTCTTTTACAGCTGCTTCATAAGCGTTTGGTAAAAGAGCGTTCATAACGTCTTGGTAAAGTGACTCTTCACCAAATTTTTTGTCGAAGATAGGACGTGGAAGGTGACCTTTACGGAAACCTGGAACATTAAGAGATTTCTTCACTGAGTTGAAGACACGGTCCAATTCTGGTTTGATTTGGTCTTGAGAGATAGTGAAAGTCAAGACACCACGGTTTGTTTCTTTGTTTTCAAATGATACAGACATTCTGTCATTTCTCCTTAAAATTTTTTAAATACAGTCTATTATAACATAAATGGGCGACTTTTTTCAAGTAATGAATGCGCTTTTCAATCACGCTAGAGGTACTTGCTTGCTTCTTTGATACTAAGGTCAGCCATTCTTTCCTTGTTTTTCTCAATGAAGCATGCTACCCAAGCTGGATTCGTTTTGGAGTAGTCTCTCAGAGCCCAGCCAATGGCTTTATTGATAAAGAATTCTGTTTGATTCAAATTATGAAGCAGAATCTTTTCCAGTAATTGAACATTGGTCTTCTCTTTTCTTAACAACTGGTGGTCAATAGCGACGCGTCTCAACCAGATATTGTCTGACAGGCTCCATTGGAGGATTATTTTTTCCAGTTCCTGCTTCTCATACACCAAACTCCCTACTACTCGATCTAGGATATCCACCGTATCCCACCAAGACTTGGTAACAACCAACTGCTCTAGCTTAGGCAAATCGCTGTCCTTTAGATAAGACTGCATTGCTTTCAAATAATTGGCAGCCACATACTGGTATTCTCTATACTCTTTTTCCCAGCAAGTATCTACAAAATCCCAATCGATAATCTTTGTTTTTTTCGCTTCTGGAAAGTATTTTTTATAGAGTTTATTTCTTTCTGGCGCCGCAACGCCTAGAAAGGAAAATTGATGGCGCATATAGGCCTCCATAGCCCCTGATTTTTTAGGATTCTTTGCTGCTTCTAGCTCCTCAAGTAAATCTGTTAGACTCATCTAAAACTCCTCATGCCCCACCAAGTGGTGCTGAAAAGCATAGACTGCAGCCTGGGTACGATCGCTGACTTCAAGTTTGGCTAGGATATTGGACACATGGGTCTTGACCGTCTTGAGAGAGATAAAAAGTTCGTCTGCGATACGCTGATTTTCATAGCCCTTAGCGATGAGTTGGAGCACATCTCGCTCACGCGCAGTCAGGTCCTCATGTAGTTCTATGTGATTGCGGTGGTATTCGACCTTCTTGCTGACCTCTTGCTCAATGGCCAACTCGCCAGCAGCCACCTTACGAACAGCATGGAGTAGTTCGTCTGCACTAGAAGTCTTGAGCATATATCCCCTAGCACCAGCATTTAAGACGGGCATGATTTTTTCATTGTCCAAATAAGAGCTCACAATCAAAATCTTGGCTTCAGGCCATTCTTTGAGGATGGCCAATGTCGCATCAATCCCATTCATCTCAGGCATGACAATATCCATGACAATGACATCTGGACGCAATTCCAAGGCCAACTCAATGCCTTGAGATCCGTTGGACGCCTCACCCACAACTTCTACATCATCTTGGAGGTCAAAGTAGCTTTTCAAGCCCAAGCGGACCATTTCATGGTCATCTACTAGTAAAATTTTCATCTTTACTCCTTTATCATTCCTTATCGAGCAGGGGAATACGGATATCAACTGCCAGCCCTTGTTTGGGAGCTGTTAATAACTGAACCGTCCCTGCCATATCTTCAACCCTCTCTTTGATATTGCGGAGTCCATAACTCAGGTCATCTAAACTCCCTAACTGGAAACCAATTCCATTGTCCACCACTTTCATTTGCAATTCAAAATCTGTCTGATAGAGGTAAACATCCAAACAAGAGGCCTGGGCATGGCGGAGGGTATTGCTGATTAACTCTTGCAGGATACGGAAGATATGCTCCTCGATTTTCTTAGGCAATTTCGTTACATTTTGCTTGAAACTAACCTTGAGATCACTCTTGTCCTCAAGCTCTTTTAAGAGGATTTGAATCCCTTCAACCAGACTCTTCTGCTCCAACTCAACCGGTCTCAAATGCAAGAGTAAGACCCGCAAATCCTTCTGGGCAGTTTCTAAAATGGCTGTGACACTCTGCAACTGGGTCTGCATCTTTTCTCTATCCAATTTCAAAGCCTGCTGACTGATACCCGATAAAATCATGTGGGCCGCAAACAACTCCTGACTGACTGTATCGTGCAAATCCCGAGCAATCCGCTTCCGTTCCTTTTCGATAATTTCCTCTTTCTGAGCAAGACTGTGATTTTCAGCTTTTTGAAGAGCTTCTGTCAAAAGGTTAAGTTTACCTGACAAGGACTTGAAACTGGCATCCAAATCTGGATCTGCAACCTGAACCACTTCTTGCCCTGCCAACAAACGCTTGAGATTGACCTGAATTTTTCTTAGAGAAAGCTCTTCCACACCTCGCCAAAACAGGGCTAAAAGACAGGTCATGGACAAGCTGAATACCAACAACAAAAAGACAAATTTTTCTGTTTTTTCAACATTATGCAGGAAAATAGACCAGTCAAAGTCAAGGATTTCCAGCAAGCTGTGGGAGAGAAATAAGACAAACAGGAAGGAGGTGAGGGCAATGATAACATAGGCTTGTTTTTTCATCCTCTGACCACCTCCACATCGCCAATCATAGTGGTCAAGAAAATCTTGACACTCTTGTTACTCTTGAGATAGTCTCTTGTTTCTTGATGATAGTGTTCATTGCGGAGGGCTCGCTTGGGCTGATTGAAAAAAGTCAAATCACCATAGAGACAGTTAACGCTAAGACTGACTTCCACATCTACAGGTACAATGATTTTGGTTGTTCCTACCATCTTTCTGAGGATAATGACATTGTCATGATTGGTTAAGATGACCCTCTCCAGATGAATGGTATCCTTGCCCATGAGACGAAAGAGATTGATATCATCAAACTGGCAAGTCTGGTAGCTTGAAAAATGATGGAGATTTCCAAACCAACGATTTTTCTCCTTCTTAACCGTCACCACCTCTTCAAAAACCAAATTGGTCTGCTCTTTTTCCTGGTTCATCATCGGATAAAGAAGAAAGAGGCTATAAATAACCGCAACAAAAATAGCTAAAATCACAAAAGGATTGAGCATAACGATGAAAAAGAAGAGAATGGTTGCCACTACCAAAAGAAGGTTATTTCCCTCTTTACCAGTGTAATAGCGAATCAAAAGCAAAAAGAGGAATAAAATCAGCAGAAAACGCGAAAAATGCTCTGATACCATCAAAATCAGAGCTCCTGTCAAAAGACAGGCTTCGATAAATAAAAAGATTTTAAATTTTCTCATAGGTTCATCCTCTCCCTTCTATTTTATCACAATTCAAAAAAGTCACCTCGGTCTGAAGATGGAAAAAAAGGCGGTGGTTACGCCTTTTTCATCTGATCTTTTGCTTCTTTTAATTTTCCATAAAGAAGATAGTCTACTTTTTGCAGATCGGCTATAGTGTCACAATTAAGAGCACACATAATCAAACGCAGATCGTCTTTCCAGCCTTGGACAATGCCAATCACTTCTTCAACTGTGTAGGTTTCAACCAATTCCAGAACTGTTCGAGACAGTCCTACAGCCTTGGCACCAAAGACCAGGCACTTAATCATATCCAGCGGGTTCCGAACCCCTCCGCTAACCAAGAGTTCGACCTTGTCTTTCCAGGCTTGGGCATTGAGAAGGGCTTGCATGGTGGATTGTCCCCATTGATTAAGGTAATCACGCTGACCACTGCGACGGTTTTCAATATAGGCAAAGCTGGTACCACCACGACCAGACAGATCAACAGTTCGAATCCCTAGTTCATAGGCTCTTTCGATGGTCTTTACATCCATCCCAAAGCCAACTTCCTTGAGAACAATAGGAACGGGGATTTGCTTACTATAATCTGCTAGATGCGATTGCCAGCTTCGAAACTCTCTTTCTCCCTCTGGCATGAGCAATTCCTGCATAACATTGACATGCACTTGCAGTAGAAGAGGATTCATCTCTTCTACAGCCTGCAGTCCCAACTCAACAGGCTTGTCCAGTCCAATATTGGTTCCAAGAAGGAGATTTGGATGACTAGACTTGACAGAAAAAGAGTCATCTGTAGGATCCTTGAGGGCTGCGCTATAAGATCCCGTCACAAACAAAATCTCACAGGCTTCTGCCACCTGAGCTAATTTTTGATTAATTTCTTTACCTTTTTCACTCCCGCCTGTCATGGCATTGATATAAAAAGGAAAGTCCCACTTTCGACCAGCAAACTCTGTCGACAGATTGATTTCATCCAGATCGTAAAGAGGCAAAGAAGAATGAATCAACTCCACCTCATCAAAGCTATTATAGGAACTTTTCTGCTCAAGGGCATAGCGGATGTGCTCATCCTTACGATTTGTCGTCATGTCCTATCCTTTCTTGGTATAAGAGCTCAATCCCCAGATCGGCCCAACGGTTTTTTAGGGTTTCAGTTGATTGCTCATCAAAACTCAAGGCAATACCACAATCACCACCACCAGCGCCGCTACTCTTGGCAACAGCCTGCAAATCTTGACTGGCTTCTTTCAACTGTCTAAGCAAAGGCGTGTAAATATCTGCGCTCAAGCTTTCTAAGAGCTTGCTGGCTACTTCCACTTGCTCGATAATTTTTTCTGCTTTCCCCTGCTCCAAGGCCTCTACCAAAGAAACCACCGTTTCTTTTGAGGAACTTAAAAAATTCTGATTGATATTTTGCTTGATTTGCTGGACCATGTGACTCGATACAGCCACTTCCTTGGTCCATCCCACTAGGAAATCACATTCTAAAGTTGGTTTCACTTGCGAAATTGAAAAGCCCCAATCACGCTCTAAAACTGTCGACAAATTTTCTTCTTTTAGCCAAGCAGCTACCTTTTGGCGATCAAAAGATTGGTAGAGAACCAAATCCTCTGCTACGATACAGGCAAGGTCCCCCATAGAACCATTGTCTCCGCGCTTGAGCAAGACAGCACTAGCCAACTTGAACAAGAGCTCCCGATCAACCGAAATATCATATAAAGCCAGTAAGGCCTTGATGACCAAGACAACGACGCTACCGCTAGAACCCAGACCAAACTTTTTCCCTTCTCTTTCCATTTTTCCTCGAATTTCCAAAGAAAAAGGTCGCAAGGTTTGACCTCGATAAGTCAGGAAATCTTCAACTAAAGCAATCGTTTCTTGAATCAAGCTATAGTCAGGATTTGGCGTCAAATCCACTGCGAAATCAAACATATCTGAGTAGATACGGTAACTATCAGAAAAAGCAATCTCGCCCCTCATATAGATGGGAATGGCCTTTATCAAGGCCAACTGCCCTGGCTCTAAAATAGCATATTCACCTGCCCAATAGAGTTTTCCGCAAGTTTTAACAGCAATCATCTTGGCTCAAATCCTTTGTTTTTGACACAATCAAGCGATAACGTTGACCGAAGATTTCTGATAAATGCTCCAAGTCTTTCTCTTGACAGAGGACCTTGACATTGGGACCAGCATCCATAGTAAAGTAGCAGGATTCTCCTTGCTCACGAAGCTGGCGGACAAAGTCCATGGCTTCATAGCTTGCATCGGTCAGATAAGAAAAAGCTGGTGATGCTGTTTTGGTCGTAGCGTGCATAGCCAGGGCATTTTTTTCAGTCAATTCCCCAACCTTGGCAAAGTCATTTTCCTTGAGATAAACCAGCATATCCTGATAGTCTTTCTCAGACTGACGGACCCAGTCATCAAAGGTCGTCGATGTTTCCACACAAAGTTTCATCCCATCACGACTAGAGATTGGTTTTTTCTTGTCCTCTAGCACCAACATAATCATAGCTAGTTTCAAGTCTGTCTCTACAGGGTAAATTTCCCCACTATCCTTATCCCAGGCACCGAGTGGTCCGTAAAAACTCCGAGAGGACGACCCTGAGGCATACTTGGCCTCCTGTGCCAACTGACTTCTATCCAATCCAAGCTGAAAATAAGCATTGCAAGCCTTAACCAAGGCGGACAAACCACTAGAACTTGATGATAAGCCCGCTGCGGTAGGCATATTGTTTTGAGTATCTATACGGACAAAGCCCTCACCTTCTGGACGGTAACGATCAATAATATTACTCATCTTGGCATGCTCCGCCTCATTTTGTAACTGACCATTGATATAAAAGGCATCAGCCGTCGCATCCGTCGGTAAAGGCGACAAGGTCGTCTCCGTGTACATATTTTCCAAAGTCAGAGAGATACTGCTAGTAGCAGGCACCATCTCTTTTTCTTTTTTCTTTCCCCAATATTTGATAATAGCAATATTTGCGTAGGAACGTACTGTTACAGGCTCTCGATCCATGTCTGAACAGCTCCTTTCTCTTCTAATCTTTCTGCTAGTTCTTGTGCGTGTGTTAAATTATCTGCCAAGGCTATGATACAGCCTCCTAGCCCACCACCGCTCATCTTGGCACCCAGAGCACCATGGCTAAGAGCCGTTTCAACTAGAGAATCCGCCTCAGGGCTACTAACACCAATTTCTTTTAGATGTAAATGCGCTTGACTAAGGATTTGTCCCAGCCCTTCAGCATCTTTTTGTGAAATCGCTTCTTCTGCCTGCTGGGTCAATTCTCCCAAGGCATGCAAAAACGGCAGGGCATCCTTCCCCTTGCTTTGAACCACTTGGATGGCTTCACGAGTATGGCCATAAACGCCTGTATCAGCAATCACCAAATAGGCAGATAAATCCATCTCAAGCTCTGTAAATCCTACATTCTTGATAAAGCGAATAGGCTGGTCACTGAGACAGGTCTTAGCATCCAAACCACTAGGATTCATATGGGCAATCATCTCAGCCCGATTGACCAAGATTTCTAGTACATCATGAGGCAGATTTGCCTGATAGTAGTCAAAAACCGCACGAATAGCCGCTATGCTAATAGCCGCTGACGAACCCATTCCCCGTTTTTCAGGGATAGCCGAGTCAATCTCACAGCGAATGCAGGCTTCTTTGATATCCAAATACTCCAGCGAAGCATAAACTGCCATGGACAAGGTATCCTCCTCATAGAGACGCCAAGGACTCGCTGCAGGAACTACCTTACAAGTCACCTCCACCTCCAAAAGAGGCAAGGAAATAGCAGGATAACCGTAAACGACCGCATGCTCCCCTATTAAAATAATCTTACTATGTGCCTGACCGACACCAACTTTTTTTGTCATATTTTCCTTTTGCTAGACGAAAAAGCCGTCTCATACTCAATGAAAATCAAAAAGCAAACTAGGAAGCTAGCCGCAGGCTGTACTTGAGTACGGTAAGGCGACGCTGACGTGGTTTGAATTTGATTTTCGAAGAGTATTATTTTTTCCTACAAGTATTTATTCTCTCCTATCTATTTTATTATATTTTCACAAAAAAAGCGATTGTTTCCTTCACAATCGCCTCTTTCATTATTGAACCCATTCGCCATTATAATTGACAGAATAGCCATCTACGGTCGTACTCACTGCCAAAGCACATGAATTGTAAGCATAGTAA
>CAJPJN010000012.1:0-16680 GCA_905369855.1 Streptococcus oralis
CGTCAGCTCTATCTGCAACCTCAAAGCTGTGCTTTGAGCAACCTGCGGCTAGCTTCCTAGTTTGCTCTTTGATTTTCATTGAGTATTAATTCTCCCTTTCCAACTCATACAAATCTGCGATAATCGCTGCGACACGTTTGATATCTTCCAGCATACCTCGCATTTCAAAGTCAGCCAAGACAGGGAAACCAAAACGTTGACTGTATTGCTTGGCTGTCAGGCAGTATTGGTTATTAAAGTTACGATTTCCTGAGCCAACCACGCCAAAACACTTACTAGCATTGTCACCATAGGCGATAAAATCCCCCACTGGTGTCGTCAAAATCTCTACATCTCCGTTATCAACGCCATTCCCACCTTCTAGGTAGGTCGGCAAAAAAGCGACATAGGGATGGTCCATTTCATAAAAATCTTGGCCTTCTTTGACCAAATCCTTGATATGAATCTTTTGAACCTCAATTCCCTCGTACTGGGACAAGAGATAGTCTTTCAAGCGCGTCACAAAACTCTCAGTATTGCCACTCAAACTAATATAAACTAAAGAAATTGTCTTCATATTTTCCTCCATGATTTTATTTTTAATCGAAAAAGAACTACCAAGATTGTAACTTGATAGCTCTTTTTTGTCAATACTTAAGCAACTTCTTCTGTTTCCTCTTCTTCAGCCAAGGCTTTCTGTTGTCGCCACATCTTATAGAAGACAAGAGCTAGGAAGAGAATATTAATGACGATATAGAAAATGCTGACAGCTTTTGAACCAATACTCATTGTCAAACGCATGGTCTCATCTTGAACCAACTGCACAGCGTCCTGTAAACCAACATAGCCATAAATCGAACCGATAATAGCTAACAAAACATAGCCAACGTAAGTATAGTTTGCATATTGCAAATTCTTACGAATAAGGAAGACAATCGCTACGACCACTAAAATAGCAGATAGCACAATCAAGGCCATATTAAAAATAGAATGAGTTGATTCTGCTACTCTATAGGTGTAATTAAGCTGGTCTTCTAATTGCTGAGCACTGACCCCTGCAACTTGTTTCTGAGCGGCACGAAGAGCTTCTTTGCTAGGTAAGGGACTCAACATTCCAAACAGAGACATAGCTGAAATAAGAGCAGACAAGATTAGCAAGACCCATAGGTAAATTGGTTTCTTTTTCATGATAGAACCTCCTGATATTATTATTGATATTATAGCACTTTTTGTAAAGGGATACAAATTTTATAGTATCGTTTCTACCTGTTTTCGGTAGGCTTTTGGTGATTTTCCGCACAATTTTCGGAACACTTTATAGAAATATCCAACATTACTGTAGCCAACAGCATAACAAATATCTTCGATACTGTCACTAGTTGAAAGCAAAAGTTGTTGGGCAGCCTTAATACGTTGTTTATTTAGCAATTCAGCAAAGGTCGAATTGGTTTCACGCTTAATCAACTGCCCCAGATAGACAGGATTGATAAAAAGATCCTTACTAATATCCTTGAGAGAAAGTTCTTTCTGATAATCACGCCCAATGACTTCCAGCACACTGACCACATTTTCATTCATACGATATTGTCCAAAGAATCTTGTCAGAGTTCCCTTGATATATGGAACCAATTCATCGAAGGATTGAATAGCATGAATCGTTTTGACAATATCCGTCATATCATCAGCTTTGAGATGTTCAAACAAGTGGAAAACATCCATGACAAACTGGATAAAAAGCTGTTTGGTAATCGGAACACGCGGTGTATTTTCAAGAACCACCTTCTCCAAAAGGTTCAATTCTTCCACGATTTGATTGAGATTCCCCTGAATGATAACCCTATAAATCGGTTCGTAATAGGCAAAGAGACTCTGAGACTGTTTTAGATTTACAGAACCGTAAAAGAGGGCTTTCTCAGCATTCAGCTTCCAGCGTTCAAAGTGTTCTTGATAGGGAGCTTCAAAGGGAGTAACGACTAAACCATCTAGGGCTTGGTCAGAAATGAAAATCTGCCAGTCTTGGCCTAAGACATAGTAGGGAATGGTGAAGGAGCCTTGTTTTTCCTTGGATAGACCTATCCACCAATTCTCCTTATCCCCTAAATAACTAACAAATCCAGCCTCATCTAAATCTTGACTGAGAGTCTGACTTTTCTTTCCTCTCTCGCCGAGCTGACCTGCAATCTTCTCCAGCAGATTTCCCAACTCTACCTTATCAACAGGTTTGACCAGATAGTCCACCACACTAAGGTTCATTGCTCTTTTGACATAATCAAACTCCTGATAACCTGACAGCAGGATATAGGCAGCATCTGGTAAGATTTCTTTCATCTCCCGAATCATATCAAGCCCTGTTTTGTCGGGCATATTGACATCTGAAATGATGACATCGACGGGATTTTCCTGGACATATTCTAGGGCTTCATCAGCATGACTGGCTGTTGCGACGACCTCCATATCCCACTTATCAAAGGGAATCAAACGTTTCAGACCTTCTGTCACCATGTACTCATCATCTACTAATAATACTTTATACATTTTCTCCCTTTCTACTCATCTTGAATTGTAATACGATACTGAACACCTGCTTGCTCTGCAGACTCTATAGTAATGCCATAGCGGTCCCCAAAATAGAGCACAAAACGCTCATGTACATTGGCAATCCCGATAGACTGCTTTTGATCACTGTAACTGGCTTGGTGTTCAAAATGTCTCTGACTTAATTTTTCTCGGAGATTTGCCAGCTTTTCAGACGACATACCACGACCATTATCTACTACTAAAATTTCCACAAAACCATCTCGTTTAAGCGCCTTGATGCTAATCACATTATCTGTCCGTCTGTGGTCAACACCATGCGCGAAATAATTTTCTACCAGCGGTTGTAAGGTAAACTTAGGAATCTTCATATTCTCTAACTCTGGATCTATCTTGAAACCATAGGCAATAGACTTGGGATAGCGAACCATGCAGAGATAGCTGTATTTACGGCAAAATTCTAATTCCTGTTTGAGAAGAGTCTCTCTTTCGTCAGAAATATTGTTACGCAACAGACTACTGAACTCATAAATGATATCTGCCAACTCATCTTGACTTTGCATGACTGCGTACATGCGCAAAAACTCTAGCGTATTATACATGAAGTGAGGATTGATTTGCGCCTGCAGGGCTCGCATATTAGCATCCTTTTGGCTAATCTCCAGATGATAAATATCATGGATATTCTTTTCCAATCGATCCAACATATCATTGGTGGTTTCCGCGATTAAGAGCAATTCCTGATCCTTTTCAAGCGTATCAATGCGAAGACCTTCTTGTCCTTGGGCAATAGCTTGGATGGAATCCACCAAATCCACTACCTGCTTTTGATAGTTGGCAAAGGTCTGCCTCAAAGTCAGATAGAGAATAACAATAAAGAGAAGGCTCAAACCCACAATCAAAGCCGAGCTGGTCACCGTTCCTTGTAAAACAAAATTTTTGGGAACTGCCACCTGAACCTGATAGCCATGAGAGGTCACACCGACAAACCAGTTTTCATGCTCCCTATTGACCCTCTCACCAATATGAAAAATCTCCGTATCAAAAGGCGATGTCACAGTAACAGCCATCGGGATATGACCTCGGGTATTGTCTACAGCATGGTATAAGATTTCTGGATCCAAGGAAATATAAACAACCCCTATAGATTGATCCGTCGCTGGGTCCAGAACTGGAACTCCAAAACTATTGGCCTCTGGTTTAAAGCCTTCCGCAAGTACCGAATGACCCCCTCTCTCATTTCTGCTCGAAACATAAACTTCTTTAAAGTCCTGCAAGACGATTGCAACACCCGTTATATAGTCATTTTGGACATAAAGATCATCAATATTTTCATACAGAGAAATAGAAGTTGACGAAGCCGCTTGATGCTCCAACAGCCAATAAAAATACTCAGAAGTTGACAGGCTAAAGTACTTATAAACCCCTTGTATCCGGTCTTGATTGGCTACTAAATCTTGCGCTAGCTGGGCTGACTCGCGATAATAATATTCCACCTCTTCGACTGTTCGAGTAGTTACACGCTGAGCTACTCTCTGAGCTTCCTTTTCCCGTGAATCCCAGTCGGCGTAAGAGAGTAAGATTGCAAAACTCGCAATAATAATCATCATAACTGAACTATAGGTTCTCAGAAGCGTATGTAGCCAAAACTGCTTCATTCTATTTTGTCGCCAATTTTTCATGGATACTTTCATAGACCGGTTCCAACATATCACTGATAAAGAAATGCCACATCCCAATTCCTACAAAGAAGAGAAGAGCAGGCATATAGTAACCAATTGCCACAAGTAGCACTGTCCCAAGGAGAACCTTGGCCACAGCCGCTAAGCTCATAAAGATGCCAATCAAGGATAGTTTGAGACTATTTCGATAGGACAAATCAAAATAAACTTGTAATTTCAAAGATACTGTATAAGCCAAAAAGATCAGGGCAACTACTAGAACATTCAAAAAGGTCGCAATCAAATGAATAATAGTCTGATGAGGCAATTGTACCAAGAGATACAGGCCATAGACCAAAATCAAATCCACTCCTAGAAAGCTATAGAAAATCAGGTTGCTTGAGACAAAATTTTGCTTATAAAGAGACCACGCCTCCTTCAAACTGTATTCCCGAAAGCTATAACCATGTTCTGCATATAGGCTCATCAAGGTGGCACTAGCCGGCGCTAGACCAAGGATAATCCCTCCTGCCAAGGTTAATAACCAAAAGAAGGCTGTCGCAATCATCCCTAAAAAGAAACGATTAAAGACAAAGTCTAAAAATCTCCCCATGATATCCTCCTAAAAATAACTATGAAACTATTATATCATATTTCAAGCGTTTTCAAAAAATTCTAGTGCCCATTTACAATCCCATCAAACCGTGGTACAATGAGAATTGTGAAAAAATGATCAGGAGACAATTCATGAAAAAATCTATCTTAACTACACTTCTTTTTGCAGTTCTTTACTTCCTCTGCATGGGGATTGGTGTCCTTTTGGGCAATCTCTTTGACCAAACTGGAAACATGTTTTATGCGCCTGCCTTTACTGCCCTTGTCGGCGGTAGCGTCTATATGATCCTAGTCGCAAAAGTTCCGCGCTTTGGAGCCATTACCACTATCGGCCTTGTCATTGCGCTCTTTTTCTTAGGAACTAAACACGGTGCCGGTGCCTTCCTTCCTGGAATTATCTGTGGCCTCCTAGCAGATGCAGTAGCTAGCCTCGGAAAATACAAGGACCAAACTAAGAATTTCCTTTCTTTCGTTATTTTCGCCTTTAGCACATCAGGACCAATTCTACTTATGTGGATTACTCCCAAAGCCTATATGGCTACTCTTCTGGCAAGAGGAAAATCCCAAGAATATATTGACCGTATCATGGTCGCGCCAAACCCTGGAACCGTTCTTCTATTTATCACAAGTATTGTCATCGGAGCCCTAGTGGGTGCCTTGATTGGACAAGCCTTGAGTAAAAAATTGGCACAGAAAATCTGATTACTAAAAAAGAGCCGTACGGCTCTCTTTATTTATGACTCAATTTCTTGGTCAAGAAATCTCCCAAGAATTGGATTGCAAAGATAATCAAAATGATAATGATGGTTGCCAAAATGGTCACATCGTGATTGTAGCGGTTAAATCCATAAGCGATGGCTACGTTACCGATACCACCAGCTCCGACCGCACCAGCCATAGCTGTTTCTCCAACAAGGGAAATCAAGGTCACAGTCGTCACACGGATCAAATCTGGAAGACCTTCTGATAGGTAAACACCTACGATATCCCAGAATGTCGCTCCACTCGCTTGAGCCGCCTCAATGACACCGCCATCTAGCTCAGCCAAGACAACCTGCACCTGACGGGCAAAGAAGGCAAAGACTGCAAAAGATAGGGGTACAATAGCCGCATTTGGTCCGATACTTGTTCCTACGATTAGATGAGAGAAGGGTGACAAGACTGCCAAGAGAATAATAAATGGCACCGCACGGAAAATAGAGGTGATTTTATCCAAAATCCAGAAAACGACCTTATTTTCCAAGACACCACCTGGCGCTGTCAAGACAAGGAAGAGACCTGCAACAAGCCCCAAGAAACCTCCGATGATGAAAGAAAGAACTGTCATATAAAGGGTTAGGTAGATGGCTGTTCCCCAGCCTGCTTGACCAGCCCAGCCCATTTTATAGACATTTGGTAAATAGGTTTGAATCAATGATTCCATCTTACTGTCCTCCCTTCAATACTTTTAGTTGTACGCCTGCTTGACGAATGGCTTCTTGAGCACCTGCCAACGCTGCTTTTTCACCTGACAAGACCACAACCAATTCTCCAACAGGAGTACCATCGAGAATTTCGATATTTCCATAGAGAATATTAGCCGTCACCTGGTAATGCTTGTACAATTCATTCAAAAGTGGCTCGTCTGTTGAAGCACCTGCATACTTGAGTTGCACTAAGAGACTATTTTCAGACAGGTTTTGCACGATTTCTTGCTTCTCAATCTTGACCATGGCTTCGTCAATACCTGTAGCTGTTGAGATAAAGTCTTGAGTCAAAGGTTGTTTAGGATCTGAGAAGATTTCAAGAACACTACCCTCCTCAATCAAATGCCCATCCTGCATAACTGCCACACGGTTAGCAATATCTTTGACAATCTGCATTTCATGCGTAATCAAGACAACAGTTAAGCCTAATTTTTGGTTCAAATCTTGCAACAAGGCCAAAATCTGCTTGGTTGTCTTAGGGTCAAGGGCAGAAGTTGACTCGTCTGAAATCAAGATTTTTGGATCATTGGCCAAGGCACGCGCAATGGCTACACGCTGTTTTTGCCCTCCAGATAGTTGTGAAGGGTAGTTTTCAGCACGGTCTGCCAAGCCAACCAAGTCCAACAACTTGGCTACTTTAGCCTTCTTTTCTTCCTTGCTGAGTCCAGAGTGTTTAAGGGCAAAGGCCACATTCTCCTCTGCTGTCTTTTGGCTCATCAGGTTAAAATGCTGGAAAATCATCCCGATATCTTGACGTTTACGACGCAACTGCTCTGCCGTCAAGGTAACTTTGCCATCAAAAATCACATCGTCGTCAATGGTAATTTTCCCTGCAGATGGTTTTTGCAAGAGGTTAATCACCCGTACAAGGGTTGATTTCCCTGCTCCAGAATATCCAACGATTCCGTAGATATCCCCTTCTTGGATGTGAATGGTCACATCCTTGACCGCTGTGATAGTTCTCTTCTTTTGATGAAAAGTCACATCGATCTGATCTAACTTGATAATATCTCTACTCATAGCTTCTAATCAGCTCCTCTACTAATTCAATATGGGTGTAGTAATCGGCGATTCGCACATTCTCATCTCCACCGTGGTCTCGGCTATTGGCATTTCCTAGACCGAAGGCCACCATTGGCACCTCTAGGGCATCAAAGACCGTATGCATAGGCCCTGTCCCCGCTGTCGTCGGCAAGACTGAAACGCCCTGTGGATAGAATTTCTTGGCCAACTCGATCACATTAAGAATGGCTGGCGCGCTCATATCGCTTCGATAGCTCATCTCTCCCAAGGTATAGTATAATTCTACCTTATCAAAGCCATTTTTGTCTAGCTGTTTCCGAATTTTTTCCAGAACATCATGCGGTTCTAGGCCAGGAACCAAACGAACCTCTAGCTTAGCGCTGGCTTCTGCTGGCAAAATCGTTTTGACTCCTTGTCCTTGATAACCTGACTGAATCCCTTCGATATTAAGAGCTGGCTCGAAAAAGAAACGTTTTAGAAAGGCTGCGCGATCCTCTTGTAAGAGAGGCAATTCCAAACCATAAATCTGGCTGATTTCCCCTGGATTTCGTTGGGCGTAGGTATCCACCAAAGCCAATTCCCGTTCGTTTGGTTCTTGAACTTCTTCGTACAAACCTTCAACCAAGATACGCCCATCTGCGGCACGAAGAGACTGTAAGGCTTGAAGGAGGTACCAGGGAGCTGATTCCACAACCCCACCATAACTAGAGTGGATATCGACATCAGCGCTTTTCACCCTGGCATCAAAGGTCACAATTCCTTTATTTCCACCAGAAATTTCTAACTGCTCCAAGGCATTCTTGGTCCCTTGTTCCCAGACCAACAAATCTGCGCCACGAAGTTTGTCCGCATGTTTTTCCAGATACTTATCTAGGTCTGTCGAAGCTGATTCCTCCGCTCCCTCCATGATAAAACTGATATTGACAGGCAGGTCATCATGGTGCTGCATGTATTTTCTCAAAGCACTCAAACGAGCTGTGATATGACCCTTGTCGTCATCGACCCCACGCCCATACATGAAGCCATTGCGCACCGAAAGCGTAAATGGCTCCTCTGTCCAGACCTGATCCCCGTCCGCTGGCACAGTGTCATAGTGGTTATAGAAAATCAAGGTCTTAGCATCTGGACGCGAACTCTTGAAATGCGCCATGACAAAGGGCGCTGTATAAGTCTCATCAATCTCCACTTCAGCTCCAACACGCTTGAAAATCTCACCCAGATAGTTGGCAACTTCTTTGAGACCCACCTGCTGGGCAAAAACCGATTTCTTAGAAATCAAGGTGCGCAAAACCTCAAAATAATGCTGGGCCACATGATCCTTTTCAAATTTTTCAATCTGTTCTTGTTCACTAGGAAAAACCATATTCTCTCTACCTTTCTATGAACTACTCTTCCTGACAATCCATGCTCTATACAAAAGCAAGAGGTGGAATTTTCTCTCCCACCTCCCTGTTTCTTATTACCAAACTGGTTGATCCAAACCGTCTGATGTTTCTTCGATAACTTTTTTCACGTCATCTGTGTGGTAAGCTGCGATCACTTTCTTGATAGCATCAGCCTTAGGTGATGTTTCCCAATCTTTTTTCGCAACGATGATGTTGTACCATTGTTTTGAGTTTTCATCAGCTTGTTCTTTGAAAAGTGCTTTCTTGTAGTCCAATTTTGCTTCTGTAACGAAGGTATTGTTTACAACGGCAGCGTCAACTGATGACAATGAACGAGCTGTTTGGCTAGCGTCCAATTCAGTGATTTTCAAGTTCTTTGGATTTTCTTTGATGTTAGCAACTGTTGCAAGAGCAGTTCCAGAAACATCCAATTTAATCAAGCCAGCTGATTGAAGCAAGTAAAGCGCACGGCTTTCGTTTGTAGCATCGTTCGGTACAGCGATTTCTCCGTTTGCTGGGATGTCTTCTACTTTAGTGTACTTGTTGTCGCCTCCATTCAAACCTGAGTAAAGGCGGATTGGAGAGATGTAAGTATCTGCAATCGCTACAAGGTCTTTTCCGTTTTCTTTGTTCCAGTTGTTCAAGAAGTTATAGTGTTGGAAAGCGTTCAAATCTACTTCGCCATCAGCAGTTGCCTTGTTTGGTTGTGAGTAGTCTGTGAACTCTGTAAATTCCAAAGTAATACCGTCTTTTTTAACCAATTCTTGAATTTTGTCCCAACGTTTTTCTTCAGAACCGCTACGGTTAACAGTTGCGATTTTGATAGTTGTTGCATTGTCTGCTTTCTTTTCTGAGTTTCCGCAAGCTGCAAGAGCCAAACCTGCGACTGTAGCAAGGGCTGCTACACCAAGCCATTTTTTAATTTTCATGATTCTTTCTCCTTAAAAATAATACCGTACTAGTATCTCACAATTTGTTTGATTTCACAAATTGTTATTAGATAGCCAGATATATAGTTTAAAACTATATCCCTAAAAACTGAGAAATCATCCACCTTATGCAGAATGGATGACTTCAAGAAATTATTTAATATCAGCTTCTGCTGGTAGATAAGTGTCTCCGAAGAATTGTTTAGACAATTTTTCAAGCGTTCCGTCTTTGTAGAGTTCTTGGATACGTTTGTCTACAAATGTTTTCAACTCATCTTGACCTTTAGCAAGAAGTGGGTAAACGTAAGGTTGTTGGTCGCTTGGAAGTTCGATAACTTTCAAGTTGTCCAAACCTTGGTTCTTGATCACTGTTTCAACACCGATTTTATCAAAAATCTTGTAGTCAAACTGGCCATCGCTCAAGCGTCCCATGATTTGTTGGAAGTCCGCTTTAGTATACTTTAGGACAGTTGGATTATCTGAATGTTGTTTGTTGTAGTCTTCTAGCTGTTTAGCAGAAGTTGTCCCTTGAACAACTTCTGTTGATTTTCCACCGATATCATCAAGCGATTTGATGCTAGGGTCATCTTTTTTCACTACAAGAACGTTAGGGTTTTTAGCAGTTGGGGCTGCATAAAGGTATTTCTCCGCGCGTTCTTTAGTGTAGCTGATGTTGTTAACGGCCATTTGGTAACGGTCAGCGTCAAGTCCTGCAAAGACTCCTGACCACTCTGTCTTCTCAAACTTGACATCATACTTGTCAGAGTCTTTAAAGATAGCGCGAACCACTTCAATTTCGTAACCAGTCAATTCACCATTTTCTTCATAGTTGAATGGTTTTGGTGAAGCATTGGTTGCAACGATAATTTCTTTCTTGCTAGCTGCTTCTCCTTCTTTCTTAGCACCACCTGAGCAAGCTGCTAGAACACCTGCAGCAACAAGCCCTAGGGCAGCAAGAGATGAGTATTTAACGATTTTTTTCATGTCATTTCCTCCAAAATAGAATACCTTATAATCTTAACAGAAAAAGAGCATTTACGCCATTATATGATATCTATCTCTGTGATAGGTTTTCTTTATGGCTGATTTATACTCAATGAAAATCAAAGAGCAAACTAGGAAGCTAGCCGCAGGTTGCTCAAAACACTGTTTTGAGGTTGTAGATAAGACTGACGAAGTCAGTTACATATACCTACGGCAAGGCGACGCTGACGTGGTTTGAAGAGATTTTCGAAGAGTATGACCTTGTTTCTTGAAAATGACAGTTTATATGAACATGGAATGATTTTCAGACTTTTCCACAAATTATAGAATCTTTTCTGAGGATTTAGGGAGTGATGGAGGAAGTATTGAAAGCGCTTTTGTTTTGTGCTATAGTCAAGTAAAACGAGTCGTTTAAAGAGGAATGCTTGTATGAGAAGAGAAGAAGTTTTACGAAATCACTGGTTTTTTAGCCAGGAGATGGGTAAAGAAGAGGCCTTGGCACCGGATTTTCAGAGGGAAAATTGGCAGGCTATTCAAGTGCCACATGACTGGAGTATTTACAATGATTTTGACCAGTATTCGCCAGCGCAAAATGAGGGTGGTCAGTTAAACGGGGGTCAGGCTTGGTACTGGACGCAGTTTTACTTGGAAGAAGATGCCAGTCTTGTTTCGGTGCGTTTGTTGTTTGACGGGGTTTACATGAATGCCCAAGTCTATATCAACGGGCAAGTGCTGGGCTATTATCCCAATGGCTATACACCCTTTTCTTATGATATCACGCCTTATCTAAGAAATGATGGGACAGCCAACCAGCTTGCGGTTTTTGTGGAAAATCAGCAACCTAGCAGTCGTTGGTACTCTGGTAGCGGTATTTACCGAGAAGTAAAATTGTTGATTACAGATTTGGTGCATCTGGATTTATATGGGATTAGGATAGGAAGTCCCAAGCTCAAGGAACAAAGAGATGGATGGGTGGAAACTCAGCTTGAAAGTAAGGTTTCAAATGACGAACCTCAGTCCGTGTCGGTGTATTTGGAACAGAGTATCTGGTATGATGGACAACAGCTGTCAGACTGGCAGGCGACTGATTCTGTAATGATTGAGTCTGGGGAAAAACATCATTTCAAACAAGCCATATCAATTTTCCAACCTTTGCTTTGGGATATTGATCATCCTCACCTTTACCAATTGAAGACTCGTCTTTATAAAAATGGCATTTTGATTGATGAAGAAGAGGAGAGCTTTGGTTACCGCTATATGGATTGGCAAGCGGATAAGGGCTTCTTTCTAAATGGTTGCTGGTTGAAGATTCATGGGGTTTGTCTCCACCATGACTATGGAGCGCTGGGAGCTGTGGACAACAGGTCAGCTGCTGAGAGACGCTTGCGCCAGATGAAGGAAATGGGGGTTAATGCTATCCGAATTACCCATAATCCAGCTAGTAGTATTTTGCTGGATCTAGCTGCCAAAATGGGCCTACTCATCCAAGAAGAAGCCTTTGATACCTGGTATGGAGGCAAGAAAGAATATGATTATGGTCGCTTTTTTGAGGAAGAAGCGACTCATCCAGAAGCGAAAGCAGGCGATTTCTGGTCAGATTACGATTTGCGCACTATGATTGAGCGTGGCAAGAACAATCCAGCGATTTTTATGTGGTCTTTAGGAAATGAAGTTAGTGAAGCAAATGGGAATGCCCATTCATTGAAAACTATCAAACGCTTGTTAGGAAGGGTCAAAGAAGTTGATGATAGCCGTTTTGTGACCATGGGAATGGATCAGTTCCGCTTTGGAGATGGTTCTGGAGGTCATGAAAAGATTGCTGATTTGCTGGATGTGGTGGGCTTGAATTACTCAGAAGACAATATTGACGCGATTCGCAAAAGACATCCCAAGTGGCGTCTTTATGGATCTGAAACCTCATCGGCTACACGGACGCGTGATTGTTATTTTCGACCAGATAAGGAATGGGTTGGGGACAATCGTCGCGTGCGGAATTTTGAACAGTCGGACTATGGCAATGATCGGGTTCCTTGGGGGAAGACAGCGACGGCTTCTTGGATAGCAGATAGAAATCGGCTAGACTACGCAGGTCAGTTTATCTGGACAGGAGTGGACTATATCGGTGAGCCGACTCCTTGGCACAATCAAAATGACACACCTGTCAAGAGTTCCTATTTTGGGATTGTGGATACGGCAGGGATTCCTAAAAATGACTATTATCTCTATCAAAGTCAGTGGTTGGCACTAGATCAGCAGCCTATGGTTCATATCCTGCCCCACTGGAATTGGGAAATCCACAAGAGTTATCAACAAGTTGTGGATAAGTATGGGGATATCCCTGTTCGAGTGTATTCAAATGCTGGTTCAGTAGAGCTATTTCTCAATGGAAAATCTCAAGGTAGGAAGACTTTTCAGGAAAAATGGACTTCAGACGGTCGAAGATACCAAGAGGGAGAAAATTCTGGCCAACTCTATCTCGAATGGCGTTTGGCTTATCAACCAGGAGAATTGCATGCTGTGGCCTATGACCATCAAGGTCAGCTTGTGGCAGAAGATAGGGTGGTGACTGCAGGTAAGCCAGCCAAAATCGGGTTACATGCCGAGAAAATACAACTGGAACCAGATGGGCAAGACCTCCTCTATCCCTATTTTGATGTATTGGATAAGGATGGAAACTGGGTGCCGAGTACTTCCAATCAGCTTCATTTTGAAATTGAAGGGCTTGCTCGCATTGTGGGTGTTGATAATGGCAGGCAGGCCAGTCGTGAACGTTATCAGGCTCAGAAAAATGGTCGGTTTAAGAGGAAAGCCTTTCATGGCAGAGGTGTCCTTTTAGTTCAGAGCTTGGAGCAGGCAGGTCTAGTCAGAGTAAAAGCTAGTGCTAGAGGGCTAGAGCCAGCAAGTTTTGATATCTTAGTGGGAGAGGCTTTTGATTGCCAGCCAGTGAAAAATCAGCGCTTATTTGAGATTCGAGTGTACAAGCAGGCTGGATTACAAGAAGGGGATTCCCCAGCTATTGGACTTTATCCACAAACTGTGGATAACTCTGTGAACAAGGTGGGGAATAGTGAAGTGATTTGGGAGACGAGTGGTGGTGCCCACGCCATTATCAATCAGGGAGTGCTTCACTGCTTGTCTGCAGGGGACTTGGCTATTCATGCCTTTTATCAAGGGAAGACCTATCAAATGCATTTGCAGGTGGCAGAAAATACCTCACTAGGGCAAGCAGTTTCTGTACGACCACTTCGCTTGTATACAGATAGGGGGACTTATCCACAGCTGCCATCTTCAGTCTTGGTGGACTATGAGTCCGGTAGTGCAAAACGAGTCAAGGTTGTTTGGGAGGCAATCTCCGAAGAAGATATAGCAAGCTTTCATAAATTTACGGTATCTGGTCATCTTGAGGGGCTGGATATAAAGGCTTCTACTCAGATTTGTGTCCAAGGGATTTGCGCTATTGAGCCTGAAAGAGTCTGGACGCTTGTCAAGGAAGCCCCACACTTACCAGACCGAGTCAAGCTAGTCTTATCAGATGGCAGAAGAGATACGACCAAGGTGACTTGGGATGAACTCGATCCTCAAATCTATGATCAGGTAGGAGAATGTGTGCTCACAGGACAAGTAGCGGACTGTGAGTTGCCAGCAACAGTCACTATTCATGTGACAGATGCCAGTGTAGATGGGAAAGTTATTTCCAATCAGTGGACAGGATCTAACCTGCCTCTGGTCTTTGCTTCCCACTCAGAGCCGAATCACCCAGCCTCTTACCTCAATGACAAGGTCATTGCTCGGAAGAAATCGACAGCCAATACTTGGATTGCTAAGTCAGAGAAAGCCAGCGTGGGCATTCTTTTTGGAGATGCAGGGATTTTAAAACCGCGATTTGTGGATAACCTGACCTTGTATTATGTTGAAAATCAAGACTATGTGGCGGTGGAGCCGACCTTTATTGATTATTACATAGGGAATGAGCCTAGCTTACCTCGGACTCCAAATCATTTGGATAAGGATTCCCTGCTCAAGCAAGAGGAGAATTGGCGCCCTGTATCAGCTATTAGAAAAGTTTCAAGTGATAAGGATGAGGAGCTTCGTTTTGAATTTGATAAGGTAGAAACCTATGCCCTTCGTCTTCGATTTGAAAAATTGGCAAGCCCCCTAGCGCTAACAGAATTACAAGTACATGCCAAAAAAGTAAAGAAAAATGTAGATAGGAAGTAGTATGGTAAGAGAAATAAAACCGCATGGCCCCTTGCCTAGTCAGGCCCAGCTAGCGTATTTAGAGGATGAACTAGCAGCCTTTATCCATTTTGGACCCAATACCTTTTATGATCAGGAATGGGGGACAGGTCAGGAGGATCCTGAACGCTTTAACCCGACACAGTTAGACGCGCGTGAGTGGGTTCGCGTGCTCAAGGAAACGGGCTTTAAAAAGTTGATTTTGGTGGTCAAGCATCACGATGGCTTTGTCCTTTATCCGACAGCTCACACAGATTATTCGGTCAAGGCCAGTCCTTGGAGGAATGGAGAGGGGGATTTGCTCCTTGAAGTATCCCAAGCTGCCACAGAGTTTGATATGGATATGGGGGTCTACCTATCACCCTGGGATGCCCATAGTCCCCTCTATCATGTGGAGCGAGAAGTGGATTATAATGCCTATTATCTAGCACAGCTAAAGGAGATTTTATCAAATCCTGCCTATGGCAATGCAGGAAAATTTGCTGAGGTCTGGATGGATGGTGCTAGGGGAGAGGGCGCTCAAAAGGTTAATTATGAATTTGAAAAATGGTTTGAAACCATTCGTGACTTGCAGGGAGATTGCTTAATTTTTTCAACAGAAGGCACCAGTATCCGCTGGATTGGCAATGAACGAGGGTATGCAGGTGATCCGCTGTGGCAAAAGGTGAATCCTGACAAACTAGGAAAAGAAGCAGAGCTGGACTATCTTCAGCACGGAGATCCCTCGGGCACTATTTTTTCAATCGGTGAGGCAGATGTCTCTATTCGGCCGGGTTGGTTTTACCATGAAGAGCAGGATCCTAAGTCTCTTGAGGAGTTGGTCGAAATCTATTTTCACTCAGTGGGGAGAGGAACCCCACTCCTACTTAATATTCCGCCGAATCAAGCTGGGCTCTTTGATGCAAAGGATATTGAACGCCTCTATGAATTTGCGGTCTATCGCAATGAAATCTATAAAGAAGATTTGGCTCTGGGAGCTAAGGTATCTGGTCCTGCTCTTTCCGCAGACTTTGCCTGTCACCATTTGACAGATGGCCTTAAGACCAGCTCTTGGGTAAGCGACGTAGGCTTACCCATCCAGCTAGAATTCGACTTAGGAGCGCCTAAAACTTTCGATGTGCTTGAGTTAAGAGAAGATTTGAAGCTAGGGCAACGAATCGCTGCTTTTCATGTGCAAGTAGAGGTGGATGGCGTCTGGCAAGAATTTGGTCCAGGCTTTACAGTTGGTCATAAGCGTCTCCTGCGAGGTCCGCTAGTAGAGGCACAGAAGGTGCGCGTGATGATTACAGAGTCACAGGATTTACCTGTACTGACCAAGATTTCACTCTATAAAACTCCTAGCTTATCAAAAAAAGAAGTTGTTCAGGGACTAGCATTTGCAGAAAAAAGTCTAGCTGTATCAAAGGGAGAGACTCTTCATTTTAGGATTGAACGTAGCGAAAGTGACACTCCTTTGGAGGCTAAGGTTTCGATTCAACCAGGGACAGGTGTCCATGGTGTCGCCTATCAGGACGAAATTCAAGTCCTTCAATTCCAAGCTGGAGAATGCAAAAAAGATTTGCATCTACCAACCCTGTATTTTGCTGCTGATAAGACCTTGGATTTCTATCTGAATCTGACTGTTGATGGACAACTGATTGATCAAGCTCATATTTTAGTTGAAACGAGATAAAATATCTTCACAATTCATTTCCTTTCCGAATAAATAGATAGAACCATCGAATCTAGTAAAATTAGATTTAAAACTGTGGTATAATAAAAGGAGGAAAAGGATGATTCTAAGACATCCGGGCATCAGCCCAACCAATGACTTGGTAGCTAAGAAAATCTTTAGCAATCCAGAAATCACTTGTCAATTTATTCGCGA
>CAJPJN010000013.1:0-16539 GCA_905369855.1 Streptococcus oralis
TCCTTTGTTAATTTTTTCACAAGTTTATTATAACGCATTATTTCAACTTTGTAAACAGTTTCATAAACATTTCACAAAGAATTTTTTACTATTTGTGAAATTTTTCTCATTTTCTTTATTTATCAAGTTTTTTCTTTAGAGTTTGTGAAATTAATTTCCAATATTTTTTATTTCACAAGCTTTATTGGAAGAGGAGCTTGGAAAGAGATAGATTTTCTAGTAAGCGCTTACTTTTAGATGCTAACAATACCTCCTTTGATAAGGAGGCTTTATTTTTGTTGAAAAACGCCTTGTTTAAAAGTCCCTTCATAAACGACTTCTTGTTCTGTTGTTAGTTTCCCTTTTCCTTCAGCCTGACCATTTACAAAATCACCTTCGTAGGTCCAGCCTTCTTTAGATTGAAAAGTTCCTTTTCCATTGAAGGAACCATTGATGAAACCACCTGTATATTGGTCTCCATTTTGGAAGGTAATGTTTCCTGGGCCATTCATTTTACCACGGACAAGACTGCCGTCGTAAACAATCGTTCCATTATCAAGCTTTAGAACACCTTTTCCGGGAATATTTAGAAAAAAGACGAGTACAGCACAGAAAACAATGGCAACTACTGCCAAAAGCTCTAAACGTGAACGAGTCAGATAGACACTATATTTGTCGTAAAAATTCTTAAGATTTTCCACCTTCACTCTCCTTTTCTAAACGTTCTAACCAAGCTTGACACCCCTCTTGAACACGCTGATAGGTTTCCTCAAAATCTCCTGTATACCAAGGATCTGGAACACTTTCAGATGCGAATGAGTAAATCTTATCTTGACAGTCTGCTGGACACATCTGACGTAAGTCAGAAACATTTGAAGCATCCATGCCGATAATATAATCAAAGGCTTCAAAATCTTCCTTACTAATCTGAAGCGATGTCTTGCCTTTTTCATAAGGAATCTCATACTGTTGAAAAATCCCTTGAGTTCCCTTATGAATCGGATTGCCATGTTCCCAAGAGGAAGTCGCTCGACTTTGGATTTCATAATTATCTGTCATTGATTTCATAACAAACTCAGCCATAGGACTACGGCAAATATTCCCCAGACAGACAAAGACTAGTTTTTTCATCCCATTTCCTTTCTTTTATAGAAAAACGGGAGTTAGTAATCCCGTCTTATTTTTCAATTGCGCCTTCGAGTGAAGCTGTTTCTTTAAGTGGTAATACGGTCTTGATAGCAGCTAGTTCAAAAGTCAAGTAAACCCCATCTACATCAAGAACAATTGTTTTCTTTTCTGTATCTACTTCATCGACTGTTCCATAAAGTCCACCGATTGTAATAACTTCATAGCCTTTTTGTAATTTATTCAAGCTTTCCATACGTTTTTGTGCTTGTTTCTTTTGAGAGCGTTGCGTAAAGAACATCAAGCCCACCATAGCCACAAGAATGATTAAAAATGTATATTGTGATTCCATTATATTCTCCTTTGTCTTTTACATAGGACTACTATATCAAATTTCAGCTACTTTTACAAGATTGTACCTTGCTTTTCTAGTAAGAAAAACCAGAGCTTGCGCCCTGATTTTTAGGATTATTTCAAGTTTTGAACGACTTTTACAAGATTTTCAACAGTAAAGCCATATTCTGCCAATACTTTTGGTGCTGGGGCAGAGGCTCCGAAGGTATCAATACCAAGAACGGCACCATCTAGTCCAACATATTTGTACCAGTTTTGAGTTGCACCCATTTCAACTGCAACACGACGGCGAACTGCATTTGGAAGAATTTCTTCCTTGTAAGCTGCATCTTGTTTATCAAAGACATCTGTGGATGGCATGCTGACTACACGGACTTTTGCGCCTTGACTAGCCAATTCTTTAGCAGCCGAGACAGCTAGATTGACCTCTGAACCTGTTGCAATCAAGATCGTATCAAAGTCTGCTGCATTTTCATAGACAACATAAGCACCTTTAGCAACCTTGTCGAAGTCTGTTCCCTCTTCAACAGTCAAGTTCTGACGTGTCAAGACAAGGGCAGTTGGTGTTTTCTCACTTGTCACTGCAAGGTACCAAGCTGCTTGCGTTTCACGCGCATCTGCTGGACGGAAAACATTTAGATTTGGCATAGCACGAAGACCTGCTAAGTGCTCAACTGGTTCGTGCGTTGGACCATCTTCCCCTACCGCAATAGAATCGTGGGTAAAGACATAAGTCACAGGAAGACCTTGCAAGGCTGACAAGCGGACAGCTGCCTTCACATAGTCAGAGAAGACGAAGAAAGTTCCACCGTATACACGAAGTCCACCGTGAAGGGCCATCCCGTTCAAGATCGTTCCCATTGCAAATTCGCGGACACCAAACTGAATGTTACGGTTCAAGCGATTGGCATCGTCTTGAAGTCCGTCAGTCTTGATATAAGTCATGTTTGAGTGAGCTAGGTCAGCTGATCCACCCAAGAAAGTTGGCAACTTAGCTGCCACAACGTTCAAAGCATCCTGACTCGAGTTACGAGTTGCTTGAGAAAAGCCGTTTTCTAAGGTTGGGAAGTCTGCTGGAGTCACTTTAACTGGATCGCGTCCATCAATGATAGCTTCGACTTCTGCAGCCAATTCTGGGTGAGCTTCTTTATAATCAGCAACTAGCTTTGTCCAAGTTTGATAAGCTGATGCACCACGGTCTGCAACATGTTCTTTGAAATCAGCATATACTTGTTCTGGGATTTCAAATGGTTCGTAGTCCCAACCAAGGGCTTGACGAGTTGCTGCAGTTTCATCTGCTCCAAGAGGAGCACCGTGTACAGCATTAGTTCCTTGTTTGTTTGGAGAACCGTATCCAATAACAGTCTTCACTTCAATCAAAGATGGTTTGCCTGAAGCTTTAGCTGTTTCGATAGCAGCATGGATTGCTTCCAAGTCTGTTCCATCTTCAACCAAGGCAGTATGCCAACCATAGGCATTGTAACGGTCACGAACACTTTCTGTAAAGGAATCCTTTGTCTCACCATCCAAGTTGATGTCATTTGAATCATAAAGAACAACCAACTTGTCTAGTTTTTGCAAACCTGCGTATGAAGCCGCCTCACTTGAGACACCTTCCATCAAGTCTCCGTCTCCACAGATAACGTAAGTATAGTGGTCAAAGATATTGTAGCCTTCGCGGTTATATTTGGCTGCCAAGAAACGTTCTGCTTGGGCAAAACCAGTAGCAGTTGAAATCCCTTGCCCTAGAGGACCTGTTGTAGCATCAATTCCTGCTGTATGGCCAAATTCTGGGTGACCAGGTGTTTTTGAACCCCATTGACGGAAGTTCTTAATCTCATCCATGCTGACATCTTCAAAACCAGAAAGGTGAAGAAGGGCATAAAGAAGCATTGAACCATGACCTGCTGAAAGAATAAAGCGGTCACGGTTAATCCAGTTTGGTTGAGCTGGATTGATACGAAGTTGTTTTGTAAAGAGGCTGTAAGCCATCGGAGCCGCTCCCATAACCACACCTGGGTGACCTGAGTTGGCTTTGTTGATAGCGTCAATACCTAGGAAACGAATTGCATTAACAGATAGATTTGACATAGAATTTCCTTTCTATTTGAGGTGATTATTGAATCACACATTCTATTTTACTATTATATGAAAAAATACATAGAATAGCAATTAAACAATTCGACGCTATATAAGTCATCTATTTTCTATTCTCTGGTCGCCTGATAGTAGGGAAGTAAGCGTTCATAAGCTTCTTCTAATTTTCCTAAAATCACTTCTAATGATTGATTTTCTATCAAAGAAACATCTGCCTTAACTAAAACTTTGCGGACTTCCTGATTGGATAGTTTATTTCTTAAAAGTTGATGGTTCTCCTCAGTAGCCTCCCACCGTTGACTTTGACCATCAGAGTAGACTAGATAATAAATCCCTTCAACGGTTGGAATTTCTAAAACTTTGGCCTGCTTGCCTAGAGTTTGCTCATCTTTCTTGCGCTCGATGAAACTGACTTCTAAGGAAATACCAAAATCAGTAGATGTCCCGTACAAACGAAGAGCCAACATAGGTTCTGTTACTTGTCCGTCTCTCTGTAGATAGACCCAGAAATGTGGTCGCAAACGCTGCGCTTGGTTCATCCACTGGCTAGTCTGTTGGAGTTGCCATTTTGGATGGCTTGCTTGAAAGGCTTTGGCTAGCTCTGTAAAAGCCTTTCTGGCCTCTTGACCTTTGTGGCGGAATGCCAGCATCTTCTCTCGCTCTGCTCCCGCCTTATCAGGATTACGGTACTGCAAACCATCAAAGTCTAAATAATCTCTTATCTTATTCAACATCAGTTTAATCTCCTCTAGCTAGCAAAAAATCAGGATAAACCTGATTTTACTTATTCTGTATCTACAACGACATAGCGATTTGGCTCGTCACCTTCAGAGTAACTAGTCACGCCATCCATGCGTGAAATAATGCGATGGATAATCTTGCGTTCGCTATTTGACATTGGATCAGTTTGTTGGCTACGTCCTTCTTCTAAAACGCGAGTCGCCAATTTTTGAGCGTAGGTTTGCAAGACTTCTGCACGGTGTTCAACATAATCATTGACATTAATAGTAATGTAGAAGGTTCTTGAATAGCGATTATAAAGATAATTTTGAGCCAACAGTTGCAAGGCCTTCAAGACTTTACCATGGTAGCCGATAATACGACCTGGTTCGTTAGTATCAATTTGCAAATTGATGCTACGACGGTTATAGTCATTTGAAAGTGTAGCTTCAACATCCATGTCATCAATAATTGTTTGAACATAAGTCGTTACTTCCGTAGCTACTTGTTCAATATCAAAGCTCGGTTCAACTTTCAAGCCCATCTCTGTCAAGTCTTGATTTTCAGTTTGGTCTTGCTCAGTTTCAAGGTCATCAGCGCCCGCTTCTTCCCTCATCGCTTCCTCGATTTGAAGTTCATTTAAGATCTCAATGTGACCAGTTTCTTCTAAGATAGTGCTGGCATGTCTTTCATGTTTTAAGATTTCAGCCTTGACTTCATCAGAAATACCTTGACCTTCCTCTTCAATCTTTTTAATCGCCTCTACAACATGACCCAAATCAACAGTTGCTTCACTGACTGTTTTAACAGGCTCATTCAAATCATTGATTTGTTTTGGAACTCCCTTTACAGCTTGTTGGTTTGCTTTTACAACTGTCGTTTCACTAATAGCATCGATATCCACTTGGGCTGGTTTTTTACCAAATAAACCAAGAAATCCTTTTTTCTCGCGAGAAATGACTTTGATATGAGCCTTCATTCTTGGAATATCTAATTCTTTCAATCCTTTCTGGATTGCTTCTTCAACAGTTGAACCTGTAAATACTACCATTACCAGATTCCTCCTTATTATTTCGTTTTCTGAGCCTTTTTCTTGGCTTTTCTTTTTCTATTTTCCAAATCTTTCTGTGCCTGAGCTACCGCCTCGCGCTCTGCAATAATCTTGAATGGATTGTTCAAGAAATAGGTTTGCAAGACTTGATAAGCATTGGACACTGCCCAGTAGAGAGCGACTCCACCTGGTGCATAAACTGCAAAGATAAAAATCAAGACTGGAATCCCATACATCATCGCAGTCGTAGCCCCATTACGCTCAGACAAGGCTTTGTTGGACAACCAAGTACTTAAAAAGGTAAATACTGCTGCTAAAATCGGAAGAACAAGGGTTGTATCCACACCACCAAGGTTAATCCATAAGAAATGACCTGTCTTTAAAAAGTCAACTCTTGATAGAGCTTGGAACAAGGCCAAAATAACCGGCATCTGAATCAAAATCGGCCAAAGAGAATCTGACTGTCTGACACCCATTTCTTTAAAGACTTTACGCATTTCTTGCTCTAGCTTGGTTCTGCTTTCCATATCTCGACCTGGATATTGTTCTCGAAGCGCCTTAATGCGTGGTTGAGCTTCCTGCATTTTTCTAGAAGCCACCATTTGCACTTGGAAGACTGGCAAGAGGACTGTACGAATCAAGACCGTAAAGAGAATAATCCCCACTCCGATACTGATATCAAACGATAAAAAGCGAATGATTTCCGCAAAGAAGTAAACAAATTTACTCCAAAAATCAGCCGAATCGGCTGTAATATCGCTAGTTGTCCCATTAGTCGCACAGGCTGTCATGATCAATAGAGACAGTCCAAGCAAACTAGTCAACTGTAATTTCTTTTTCACTCCCATTTCCTTCCTGGTAAATCTTTGATAATTTTAATACGTGGAGTAGGTTTTTCTCCATCTCTGCGTATCCCAAGGTTTCGACCCCTTTTCGAGCAATGACAACAAAATCGACATCTTCTACCAGACTCCCTTTTGCATTCTGGATAATATGCCGAATCCGTCGCTTAATTTGATTTCTAGTGACGGCATTCCCCAGTTTTTTGCTAACTGATAGACCTACTCGAAAATGGTTTTTCTGGTTTTCTAGTTGGTAGACAACAAATTTGCGATTGGCAAAACTTGTCCCCTCCTTGAAAATCGCCTTAAAATCTTTCTCTCTTTTTACACGAAAGTTTTTCTTCAAAACTCAACTCCATCTATTAAATTACTACTATTATACCATATTTTTCAAAAAAGCCAATCATAGCAAGGTTTTGGACAATTTCACCATAAAAAGAAGCTGGAAAAATCTCTTTCCCAACTCCTTGTACGGAATATTTTTACTAGTTTTACTTATTTTTTCAAGCGTTCAACGTCACGGGCAATGACCAATTCTTCATCTTTTGGAATAACCAAGACACGGATTTTCGCTGCCTCTGTTGAGATATCTCCGGTCACACCAAAGACGTTCTTTTCTGGGTCAACATCACAGCCGAACCAAGAGATACCTGAAATAACATCTTCACGTACGTTTGCAGCATTTTCACCGATACCTGCAGTAAAGATAATAGCATCTGCTCCATTTAGGACCGCAAGGTATTGACCGATATGTTTTTGGATACGATCAACATACATTTCATAGGCTAAAGTAGCATCATGGTCCCCTTCTTCCATAGCTGCAATTACATCACGCATATCACTAGACTTGCCTGAAACACCCATAAGGCCTGATTCACGATTAAGGACGTGACTAATGTCTTCAGGCGTGTTAAAGTCCTCTGTATATTGCATTAAGTAAGGAATGATAGCTGGGTCAACATCTCCCGTACGGGTACCCATCATCACACCACCAAGTGGAGTGAATCCCATTGAAGTATCAACAGATTGACCACCCTTAACAGCTGTAATAGAAGCACCATTACCGATGTGGCAAGTAATCAATTTCAAGTCCTCTAATGGACGGCCCAAGAGTTTTGCTGCTTCTCCTGCTACAAACTGGTGACTTGTCCCGTGGGCACCATATTTACGAACCTTGTTTTCTGTGTAATATTTTGTTGGTAGAGGATAGCGATAAGCTTTCTCTGGCATAGTTGTGTGGAATGAAGTATCAAAAACAACTACACTAGTAATATCTGGAAGTAATTCTTTAAAAGCTCGAACACCTGCTGCATTGGCTGGATTGTGGAGAGGAGCCAACAAACTCAACTCTTCAATTTTTTCTAAAACATCTCCCTCAACGACCGTTGATTCTTTAAAGTGTTCTCCACCCGCTACAACACGGTGACCAACCCCTGTAATCTCATCATAAGACTTGATAATATCGAAACGAATCAAGTCATCCAATAAGATTTTAACAGCTTGTGTATGATTTTCAATATCCAAAATTTGTTGTTCAGAACGACCATCAAATTTTACAGTTGAAATTGAATCTTTCAAGCCGATACGTTCAATCAAGCCTTTCGCCAGTACTTTTTCTTCTGGCATTAAATATAATTGCCATTTCAAACTTGAACTTCCTGCATTGATTGCAATTGTTTTTGTCATAACATGATACCCCTTTTTAAGCGTTTTCATCTATTATAACAAAATCTATTTTATATTTCAGTACCTTGAGTCCATTTTTGAAAATTTTCTTTAAATTTCATTAAAACACTTGCATCTTGTAGGCTAGCAAGTGGATAAATAAAAGGCTCTACTGCTATTTCACTTTTCTTCTGTAAGATAAAAATAGTCTTAGATTGTTTAGCATTAGCAAAGAGATTTTCAGGCAGACTAATCATGGCAGTCAGACTCGCTTCCTCCTTCAACCAGCCTTTCAACAAGTCACTTTGAGGACTGGTCAACAAATCACTCGGAGCGAGAAAAATAGCGTATCCGTCTGACTTGAGGTACTTAAGTCCTTGTTCCATGAGCAAGTGATGGGCGTAAGTATGTTCTTGACTAGAAGCAACTTGATGGCGCGACGCAACGGCATCATCAGGATAATAGCCGACAGGTAGGTCGCTAATGACCACGTCGCTTTCTTTGAGCATTTGTGGACGAACGGCATCTCCTTGGACAAAGCCAGCCTGCAAACCAATTACATCTGCCATACTAGCTGCCAAATCAATCAGCAAATCGTCTACTTCTACTCCCAAGTAGTCCACTTTTTTAGCAAGCGAGGTCAAGAAAGTAGCGCCCAGAATTCCCATACCAGAACCCATTTCGAGGATAGTAATTTCCTCCTCTTTAAACAACTCTTCCACAATAAACACCAAAAGTAAAGCAATGGCATCCGGTGTAAACTGGTGATTGGCCTGCAAGGGTTCTGTTTGCCCAGCCTTCATCAAGAGAAACTGGTAGGTCTTGAGCCATTCTTCTTTGCGAAGCGCTAAACGCTTAAGGGTTTGATTGTTTTCTTTGACCTGGTTTAGCTCAGTTTCACCATCCAAATAGATGCTATTTTGCTCCACCAAAGCGTCATAAAAGTTGGTCGCCAAATCACTTTGGATGACTTGGACATTCTCTAGTAAATACGTATAAGCTTGTTCAATTTTTTCAAAATCCATATTCCTATCTTATCAAATTTCCCTTCTTTTTTCCATCCTTATAGAAAAATCACTCCCTGACTAGGCGAGTGATTTTTGGGCTACTGTTAAAAAGAGTTCTGAGTAATTTCCTTGAAACAGGTCTTCAGCGCTATAGAGGATCTGACTATGCACAGATGAAAAACCAAACTGGGCTAGCTTGTTTTCCAGTTCAACCAATTCAAATCCATGATGGTTAGCTTCTGTCTTGGTAAAATCAGCAATGAGGAGTTGTCCATCTTCCTTCAAATGTTGATGAAACAGTGAGAGAGCCGCATTCAAATCAGGCATATGATGAAGAACACGACAAACAACAATGAGATCAAACTCTTGCTTCAAGGGATTTTTCAATAAATCTTGCTCCAAAAACTGGATATTCTCGATGTCTTGCTGCTCCGCTTTCAAACGAGCTTGCTCCAGCATTTTCTCAGAAATGTCTACAAGAGTAACGAACTTGGCTTGAATGGCTAGGGGCAAAGCTAACAGACCCGTCCCTCCACCGAAATCCAAAATTTCTTTGTCTGATAGAAGATCAATCTGTTTCTCGACTGCTTGACAAACCAAGTTTGCAAGGAAAATATTTTTAGGGGAATCGAAAGTTTCTGCTTTGTGGTTAAAATCATGTTTCATGCTTTTAGTTTAACACAAAGTAGTTAAATTAACTAGGATTCCTCTTTCTTTTCAGACTTCTCGTCTGATTTTTTCTTCTCCGCTTTTTCGCTTGAATTAGTCACTACTTCTTCCTTTTTCTCTGTTTTCTCTTCTTTGATTTTGACCGAAGGAAATAGGAACTCATATTGGCTCTTAGGCGTACGAACCCTTGTCACCAAGCTTGTTTTCTTGTTTTGATAGCTTACCTGACCTAGATTAAAGACCTGTTCCCCACTTTCTTGCTCAACCTTATCTTTGGTTCGCTTGGCCATGGCAAAAGCAACCAACTTTTCTTTATTTAAAGCATAGTCTTGATAGTGGGCGACTTGTCGGTTCAAGTAAAATTGTAACAAGAGACTAAAGATAGCAGCCACGGTGACTGCATAGAGGAGAACACCTGCCTTAACTTTTTTCTTTTTCCACACGATAGATGAACTCCCTTTCTAAGCCTTTTTGGAACTGAAAACGAAAACGAACCAACTGATTGTCCTCTGTAATCTGTGCGAATTTGAGCCCATAAACCATAGGCTGATAACCTCGTCCACTGGCATCGGTTTTCCGAAAATCATCTGATTTTGACTTACCTATCGCAATTTCCTTGCCATCCTGCTTCATATAGAGGCGATTGCCCTCCACTTTTTCGAATTGCGAACGGTCTAATTCTGCCTCCAGCTGGTCCACAAATAAGAGCCACTCTTTTTGCTCGCTTTGCCGCTGGTAGCGAACTTCTGAAATAAGGAGCTGACTCATGGCTTGAAATAGGAGTAAGCTTCCACTGATGACAATGAGAGCAATCAGGGATTCCAACAAAGTAAAAGCCTTGACCTTATGGCTCTTTGATTGCCAACAACTGTTCTGAACCATGGTAGACCTCCAATCCCTTTTCACTAGAAAATACCTGAATCTCAACTCCGTTGATGCTTACATGATTTTGACCTGTCTGCAGAGCCATCTTAGCTACCCTTAAGACTTCTTCCTTTTGCAAGATTTTTGCTTCTTCTTGCCTATTTTTCTGAATTTGTCCCAAAAGGAGGGTCGCAATGCTGGCAAAGATAGCTAAAGCAACTACTGCTTCCAGTAAAATCACTGCCCTAATTTTTTGTTTCCTTAATGCGTTTAATTTTTCCATTTCCTAGATATAATTGATAGCGAATCGCTCCTTTACTAGTCTGAAATTCAACCTTAGCCAGGGACGAATTGCCCCCAGCTCGGTCAAATGTGATACTTTGTCCCGATGGTGCTTGAATTCCTTTAGGAACTGTCAACTTTTGACTGCCATTACTGATCGTCTGCCCATCTAAGTTTAGACTTGTCTTTTGCTGACTAGCTACACTGCGTTTTTGAGTTTCCCGATAAAGTTCTTCAAACTCCATAAAGAAAATCTGCTCCTCTACCGCCGCAAAAGTGGACTGGACAGAACCGGACAAGCCCAAGGCAAGGATACTCACAAGACCCAAAACCAAGAGACTTTCCAGCATGGTAAAGGCCTTAATCTGAAACACTTGGACTGGTACCTTGTTTAGCATGGTATTCTTTATAGGCTTTAGCCTGTTCTTTTGTGATTCGCCCATCTGCTTGTAACTTGCTTAGGCTAGCATCTTCATTTTTATCTAAGCTATAAAGTTCTGCCTGGCTTTCCACCACCTTAACAACAGCAGCTTTTCCTTTGTCGTTGACTGCTTCTTTTTGCTTGGTCAGATTAGGTACAAAGAGCAAGAGAAGTACGCTGATAATCAACAAGACCACCAACATTTCCACAAGTGTGAAAGCCTTCACTTTCGCTTTTTTCAAGAATGTCATCATTTTTTTCATTTTAAAAATTTACCTCCATATTTTGATACATGGGCATGAGCATTGCCGCATAAAGTAAAACAATAATCAGTGCCACAAAGATAAAAACCAGTGGCTGCACCAAATTCATGGTGCGGTTGACTCGGGTAAAAAAGGATTCCCAAGTTTTTTCAGCATAGATTTCCAACTCACTCCCCAGCTTAGACTTGACTTCCCCATACTCGATGATGAGACTCAATTCCTTCCTAAAGAAAGGATAGGTTGCTATCGTCTGAGAAAATTCGCAGCCATCTTGTAGGGCTTGAGCCAAATCTCGACCGATTTCTTTAAAGAGTTGGGAACCTTGTTCCTGCATGATCTGAAAAATCTGCGTCAGCTCCATTCCCTGCGAAATCATATTCCCCCATTCACGCGCATAATAGGCTGTCAAATAGGTCTGCACAAAGATTCCAAGAAAGGGAAGGCGTGCTAGGATAGAAAAGACGCGCATCTTAGAACTTCTTTTATAAAAAGTTACCGCTAAAAGGGCAAGTATGGAAACAAACCCTACCATGCCTAGAAAAATTTGTGGCAGATTACCGATAATCTGAGTGGCGATATTACTACTATCCAGTTGTGGTAGTAGATAGTTCCGTAGTCCCAGCATAATTAAGAGAAGAAAACCCAGCAAAATCAAGGGATAGGTCGCTACTTCAATTAGTTTTTTCTTGACCTTGGCCAGATTGTCTAGATATTCTTCTATCTTTCCCAAACTCAGGTGGAGATTTCCATGGACTTCCGCTAGGGATAACTGAGTGACAATGGCACTTGAAAAACCCAAACTTTCCATCATTTCTGAGAATGATTTCCCCTGAGACAAGCCCGTGCGCATCTGGGTCACATACTGCTTGTCCAACAAAGCACTCCTATCCAAAAAGGAGATTGTTTCCACCAGATGAAAACCGCTGGAAAAGAGATTGTTAAACAAGGTGATGATATTTTTTTGCTTAGCTGTAGCTAATTTTTTCCGTTTCAGCCTGAAGACTTGTGATATGTCCATCTTTAAGAAGCTGGTCAATCTGTTCATTCCAGCTAGTTGGCTGGTGTTCTTGATAGTCTTTGTTTGCAAAGTCAACGATTCCTCCTCCCCCGATTAATCTCTGGTAGCAGACTCCCTGCAGAACGACTGCTAATTCCTCCTCACTCACACCCAACTCCAGCAAGCGCTCATAAACACCTCGGATACTCTTGGCATGAATGGTTGAAAAGACTGTCGCCCCTGTCAAACTGGCTCTGACCACTGCACGCGCCGTTTCGCTGTCTCGAATTTCTCCGATAATCAAGAGATCTGGTCGATGACGTAGGGAAAGTTTGATGAGATTTTCATAGGTTAGTCCAATCGCCTCATTCAACTGCAACTGAAGCATGTCGTCCTGCTTGATTTCTACAGGATCTTCGATGGACATGACTTGCTGTCCTTTAAAGAGAGACTTGGCCAATTCATGCATCAGGGTTGTCTTGCCACTGCCGACTGGTCCAGCAAAAAGATAAAGACCCCGTTGCCTGTACTGCTTGCCCAATTCATCAATATCCTGAAACCAAAAATGCAAATCCTGCTCCTCATCATGCAACAAGCGAATCACTAAACTCTCATGTCCTCGATAATCGCCTACAGTAGATAGACGTAGAGACGCTATCTTTTGGTCATAGGCATAATCACAGGAACCAAGTTGACTACGTCTCTTTTCTCCAACATTCATACCCGCCACAAACTTAAAGTGACTGATAACGGCCGCAAATTTTTCAAAATCATAAGAACCGATTTTACAGCGCTCGTCTCCCACCCTCATATGAAGCTCATAGGCGTCTAACTTAGGGACAAAATAAATATCCTGCGCCCCTTTTTTCCGGGCCGAACGAATGATTTCTTGTGCAATTTCTTGAACCATACTTACCTCCTCACCTATACTATTCGCAAAGATTTGGGAAAATAAAAAAAGCAACTCCAAAAAAGTTACTTTTTCTCTATTTTAATTTCATACGGCAAGAACGGTGCCTTTCCTTACCTGTTTGTTTTTCATAGCCTGGACGTAATTTTTCATCTGGGATAACCTGCTCATCCTGCAAAAGAGCCAAAGAATGGTATTGTTGTAAATACTCATCACATTCATCACACCAGCGTTGGTCTTCTGGATCCCAAAAAATGGTCATCAAGTCACTTCTACTTTTATAAAGAGGGGATTCTTGTTCCAATCTAAACCAGCAAGTTTTGTAGTATTTGAGAGCATCATAATACTGGTCAAATTTCTTACTTGCTACAATATCTTCTTCCCAACCTTCTAAGAACCACCACGGTTCAAAATCTCCGTACATTTCTATAACACGATACATATTCATTCATTCCTTTGTACCGTATATTATAACCAATTCCGCCAGACAAGAAAAGAAATATGCTCATTTCTTAATTTCCAGATAAAAAATCCAGCCATCTTATGATGACTGAATTTCTATTTGCTTATGTTCCAAAATCTTGTTACTACCTAGGCTTCCGAGATATCGTTTTCGATAATGACCTTGATTGCATGGTGGTCTGCTGCTTTACTGAAAACTTCATAGGCTTTTTCAATTTCACTTAGTTTGAAATAATGAGTTACCAATTTTTCTGGTTCAATCTTATGACTTTCAAGAGCTTTCAACAATTGTGGAGTGGTATTTGTAGATACCAAACCAGTTGTTACATTGATGTTGCGAATCCAAAGTTTATCTAAATCGAATTCAACTGGTTTACCATGTACACCACAGTTAGCAACTGTTCCGTCTATACCGATAATCTTTTGACAGAAATCAAATGTTGCAGGAATACCAACAGCTTCGATAGCAACATCTACACCACGACCATCTGTCAAATCATAAATTTCTTTAATTGCTTTTTCAGGGTCTGAAGAATTAACCTTGTGAGTCGCACCAAATGATACAGCAGTTTCCAAGCGGTTATCGTCTAAGTCCACCATAATCAATTTAGCTGGTGAGTAAAACTGAGCTGTCAAGAGAGCAGCCAATCCAACAGGTCCTGAACCAATAATGGCTACACTACAACCAGGTTCTACTTTCCCTTTCAAGACACCAATTTCATACCCAGTAGGCAGAATGTCTGATAGCATAACCAAGGCTTCATCTGACAAGTCTTCTGGAGTGTGGTAAAGAGTATTATCTGCATGAGGGACACGTAGATATTCAGCCTGCATACCATCAATCAAGTGACCGAAAATCCAGCCCCCTTCGTCTTCACAGTGGGCATAAATTCCTTTTTTACAGTAGTAGCATTTACCACAGGCACAGACACAAGAAATCAAGACCTTGTCGCCTTTTTTGAAATTAGAAACTCCTTCTCCAACTTCTTCAACAATCCCAATCCCTTCGTGACCAAGAATGGTACCACTTTGGCAAGCAGGAACATCCCCTTTGATAATATGGAGGTCTGTTCCACAAATAGTGGTTTTTACGATACGCACAATAGCGTCTGTTGGCTTGCGAATCACTGGTTTGTCAACGTCAACAAAAGAAGCAAGTCCTGATTTAACATAAGTATAGGCTTTCATAAAGTATTCCTCCGTTTTTTTATTTGTACTATTTATAATATAATTGTAAGCCTTTTCATTTGTTTCTTCAAGTGTTTTTGTGATTTTTTTAACTTTTTTATTTACCGGTAAAGTAATATAGATAAAAAAGCAGAAGCTAGTCTGCTTTCATCCTTAACAAAGAGAAATTTCACTACTCCATAAGAACTTTCGATTAACATCAAACGACTAAACAAAAATGATATTACTGATAGATGGAGAATATTCTTCTATATCATTGAAACACTAGGACATCCAAAACAATTGCACTTTCAGTAAATTTCTATACTAAAATTACGAATAATCTCTGCAATATTATCTAGGCTGCAAAACTAACTTGATAATTTACATTTTACCAACAATTTTGATAATAGCGTTCGTCTTTAAAAATACAATAACGGTCTTGCTTCTCACTTAACGAGATTCAAGACCGTTATTTAAGATTTTTATTTTATAGCTCTATCTTCTACTATTTGATTGTGTAGATGATGAACTTGATGTACTGCTAGAGCTACTACTTGAGCTTGGTGTAGATGAGAAATTACCAATAATACTTGACCAAGCGTTTTGGTAATCTGCTTCACTTCCTCCAATAGCAAAGTGATAGCTTGTCACAGGAGCCCCCGCCTTGGTAGCCCAATAGCTCGTTACAGTAGAACCTGAAAGATCAACTGTTCTTCCATTAATGGATACTTTGCCCGGTTTCTGTCCTGTAGATCTGAGGACCTGAGATTGAGTCACACTAGAATCAAGATTAAAGCGTTCATTGCCCCAAACGCCAGGTTCAGCCTGTTGGATAGCATTGACCAAGTGAGCCATATATTTGGCATTTCGATAATGCCCAGCCCCCTTAGCCATTGGACGGTTGTCATCATGACCTAGCCAACCACCTAGAGTCAATCTTGGTGTCGAAAGCATGAGCCACATATTTTCATCTTCATTAGTTGTACCAGTCTTACCAATCCAGTCTGCACGAGCTAAGCTTGAATTGATAGAAGCCAAGTCCGTTTGGAAACTTGAAGTGATTCGAGATGAAATCACCTCACGAAGCAAACTCTGCATAATCGTTGCTGTTGCCTTCGAATACACTTGAACTGGTTTGTCTTGGAATTCATAGATTACTGTGCCATCAGATGATTCAATCTTAGAAATCACATGTTTCTGATGGTAGACACCGTTATTAGCAAGTGTTTGATAACCATTGGTATGCTGGGCAACTGTAACTTCAATACCACCGCCCATAGGCAGACTTTCGATACCGTACTCTGGAATCTCGTAACCCATTTTCTCCATATAGCTCTTAACATCGACACCTTTTTCACGAAGAATGCGATAGGTCCAATAGGCTGGGATATTCCACGAATAGTTCAAGGCTTCACCCAAAGTCATCATACCTGTACCTGGACTATTTACATACATGATAGGATTCCCATTAGAGAATTTTGTCGGATAATTGGACAAGATACTAGCGCTACCCATCAAGCCTTGGTCAATGGCAATACCGTAGGCCAGCAAAGGTTTGGTTGTAGAGGCAGGAGAACGCTTAGTGTCAAAGGCGTGATTGTTTTGGTTTATCTGGTAATTACGACCACCAACGAAACCTAGAACAGCCCCTGTTTTATTGT
>CAJPJN010000014.1:0-16445 GCA_905369855.1 Streptococcus oralis
GGGCTTGATTCGGTTGGTCGGAGATGGTTTTTCGTCAGTTTTTGTACAGGATTTGATTGTTTTACCTAGCTATCAGCGCCAAGGGATTGGTAGATCCTTGATGAAAGAGGCTTTAGAGGATTTTAAAGAGGCTTATCAAGTCCAGCTGGCGACAGAACAGACAGAAAAAAACGTTGGATTTTATCGTTCTATGGGCTTTGAAACTTTATCCACCTATGATTGTACAGGAATGATTTGGGTAAACAGAGAAAAATAACAAAACTTGTTTTTCTTAAGTAAAGTTTAAGGCTGGACTAGTATTATATAGTCATTAAATAAAGACCTCCTAACTTTATTTAATAAAATCCTAAACTTTTCTTTTTCATAATAATCTCCCTTAACTCCACCCAATCAGGTGGAGTTTTTTGGCTCTATTTCAGGCTTTTTGGGACTATTCTAAAAATCATTTTTCGATATTTTTCGGTATTTTTCGGATTTTGGTCGGGGAATTGGCGGGGACTTTTTGAGATTTTGGCGGGGATTTTTTAGCGAATATGACTAAGAAATAGGTTTGCTGTTACTTCAGCTACTTCAAACTCAATTTGATTGTAAGTGACTGTTAATTGAAGGACTGGAACTGCTGTAATAATGATTTTGCTTGTCTAGTAGTGGCGTATTAAATGAGAAGTGACATATAAGCTTGTCTCTTCGTTTACTAAATCACAATTTCTATGAAATTGATAGAATCCCTAACTTTCTCTTAAACTTGAAAGTCTTGTTGTACGGCGGTTAAAGCTTGAGAAGCTGAGGATATAAACCTTTGACAAATTTTGTGAACTATGGGATAATAAAAGGGAATTAAGTATTGTGTCTATATCATAGGCTAGAAAAGACCCCAAGCTCACGTCCAAATAAGCTTGGGGTCTTTTTGACACTATTTGTCCTTGTTTAGCCATTTATCGACTATCCGAAGAACGACACCGACCACAATTGGTCCGATGATAGTTTTAAGTATTGTATCCATCATGGGCTCTCTCACCTCCTTTCGTAGGCGGTGTAGCAGTGCCGTATGATATTATACCACATAAGTGCTAAAGCCGGAAGTCACCCAATCAGGTGGAGTTTTTTGGCTCTATTTGAGGTTTTTGGGGATTATTCTAAAAATCATTTTTGATAACTTTCTCTCAATTTTATAAACTTTATTGGACAGATTCTAAAGTTGGAGAAGCTGAATGGATGAGGATATAAACCTTTGACAAATTTTGTGAACTATGGGATAATAAAAAGGAATTGAGTACTAGTTCTATATCATAGGCTAGAAAAGACCCCAAGCTAACTTCCACATTAAGCTTAGGGTCTTTTTTGACACTATTTGTCCTTGTTTAGCCATTTATCGACTAATCGAAGAACGACACCGACCACAATTGGTCCGATGATAGTTTTGAGTACTAATTCCATCATGGGCTAATTCACCTCCTTTCGTAGGCGGTGTAGTAGTGCCGAACAATATTATACCACATACGTGCTAAAGTCGGAAGTCGCCTAATTAGGTGGCTTTTTTGTTTGTGGCTTGGATTTTTGATATAATAGAGCCATGAGTAGAATTTTAGATAATGAGATAATGGGGGATGAGGAGTTAGTAGAACGCACGCTCCGTCCTCAGTATTTACGTGAATATATTGGGCAGGACAAGGTCAAGGACCAGCTACAAATCTTTATTGAAGCTGCCAAAATGCGGGATGAAGCGCTGGATCATGTGCTCTTATTTGGACCTCCAGGCTTGGGAAAAACGACCATGGCTTTTGTTATTGCCAACGAACTAGGTGTCAATCTCAAGCAGACTTCGGGTCCAGTCATTGAAAAAGCTGGGGATTTGGTAGCGATTTTGAATGACTTAGAGCCTGGGGATGTCCTTTTTATTGATGAGATTCATCGCTTGCCCATGTCGGTGGAAGAGGTGCTTTATAGTGCCATGGAGGACTTCTACATTGATATCATGATTGGGGCTGGTGAAGGCAGTCGCAGTGTTCATTTGGAGTTACCACCTTTTACCTTGATTGGTGCGACGACTCGGGCTGGTATGCTCTCAAATCCGCTACGGGCACGTTTTGGAATTACAGGTCATATGGAGTATTATGCCCATGCTGACTTGACGGAAATTGTTGAGCGGACGGCAGATATTTTTGAGATGGAAATCACTCATGAGGCAGCGTCTGAGTTGGCCCTACGTAGTCGTGGGACCCCTCGTATTGCCAATCGCCTCCTCAAGCGCGTGCGCGATTTTGCCCAGATTATGGGGAATGGGGTGATCGATGATCTTATTACGGATAAGGCTTTGACCATGCTGGATGTTGACCATGAAGGTCTGGACTATGTGGACCAGAAAATCCTTCGCACCATGATTGAGATGTACGGTGGTGGTCCTGTTGGTCTAGGAACTCTTTCTGTTAACATAGCAGAAGAACGTGAGACAGTGGAAGACATGTATGAGCCTTACTTGATTCAAAAAGGCTTTATCATGCGAACACGTTCTGGACGGGTGGCGACTGCTAAGGCATATGAGCACTTAGGTTATGAATACAGTGAAAAATAAGCAAGAAATTCTGGAAGTTTTCAGAGAAAATCGGGATATGATGGCTATTCTGACTATTATCCGAAACCTTGGTCTGAAAGATTCTTGGTTGGCAGCAGGTTCTGTCAGAAATTTCATCTGGAATTTCTTGTCAGACAAATCCCCTTTTGACTGTGAAACAGATGTAGATGTGATTTTCTTTGATCCAGATATTTCTTATGAGGAAACCTTGTCCCTAGAGAAAAAACTGCGAGAGAACTTTCCTCAGTACCAGTGGGAATTGAAAAATCAAGTCTATATGCACCAGCATAGCCCGCATACTGGTCCTTATACCAGTTCCCGTGATGCTATGAGTAAGTATCCAGAACGGTGTACGGCAGTTGGACTGCGCTTGAATGAAGAATCCGATTTTGAACTCTATGCACCTTATGGTTTGGAGGATATTTTGAATTTTCAAGTTCGTCCAACTCCTCATTTTTTAGAGAATGAAGACCGAATGGAACTCTATCAAACACGTTTATCCAAGAAAAATTGGCAGGAGAAATGGAAAAATTTGATTTTTAAAAATACTTAAGGAAACTTTAAGCTAGGAAGTGTATACTAAGTCCATAAGTTAAGAAGATCTTAACTTAAACTCCTAAAACTTTTTCATAATAATCTCCCTATAAAAATAGAGTCGCCCAATCAGGCGGCTTATTTTTTTGAAAAATGGGCTTAGTGCCTGAGAATAAATAGCTTAGTGATAGAAGAAAATGGGGAAATATGGTATAATGAAACGATAGATTTTTGAATAGGAATAAGATCATGTTTGGATTTTTTAAGAAAGATAAGGCTGTGGAAGTAGAGGTTCCGACACAGGTTCCTGCTCATATCGGCATCATCATGGATGGCAATGGCCGTTGGGCTAAAAAACGTATGCAACCGCGAGTCTTCGGACACAAGGCGGGCATGGAAGCATTGCAAACTGTGACCAAGGCAGCTAACAAACTAGGCGTTAAGGTTATTACAGTCTATGCTTTTTCTACGGAAAATTGGACCCGTCCAGATCAGGAAGTCAAGTTTATCATGAACTTGCCAGTAGAGTTTTATGATAATTATGTCCCGGAATTGCATGCGAATAATGTTAAGATTCAAATGATTGGGGAAACGGACCGCCTGCCTAAGCAAACCTTTGAAGCTCTGACTAAAGCTGAGGAATTGACTAAGAACAACACAGGTTTGATTCTGAATTTTGCCCTCAACTATGGTGGACGTGCTGAGATTACACAGGCTCTTAAGTTGATTTCCCAGGATGTGTTAGATGCCAAAATTAACCCAGGTGACATCACAGAGGAATTGATTGGCAACTATCTCTTCACCCAGCATTTGCCTAAGGAGTTACGAGACCCAGACTTGATTATTCGGACTAGTGGAGAATTGCGTTTGAGCAATTTCCTTCCATGGCAGGGAGCCTATAGTGAGCTCTATTTTACAGATACCTTGTGGCCTGATTTTGACGAAGCGGCCTTGCAGGAAGCCATTCTTGCCTACAATCGTCGTCATCGCCGATTTGGAGGAGTTTAGGAGGAAATATGACACAGGATTTACAGAAAAGAACCTTGTTTGCAGGGATTGCCCTGGCTATTTTCCTACCAATTTTAATGATTGGGGGACTCTTGCTGCAGATAGCAATTGGAATCATAGCCATGCTAGCCATGCATGAACTTTTGAAGATGAGAGGTCTAGAGACTATGACTATGGAGGGCCTCTTAACCCTCTTTGCAACCTTTGCTTTGACCATTCCCTTGGAGAATTATCTGACTTTTTTACCAGTTGATGGGAATGTGGTTGCCTATAGTGTTTTGATTTCAATCATGTTAGGAACGACCGTTTTTAGTAAGTCTTATACGATTGAGGACGCTGTTTTCCCTCTTGCTATGAGTTTCTATGTAGGCTTTGGATTTAATGCTTTACTAGATGCTCGTGTTGCAGGTTTAGATAAGGCGCTTTTGGCCTTGTGTATCGTCTGGGCGACAGACAGTGGTGCCTATCTTGCTGGGATGAGATATGGTAAACGAAAATTAGCGCCAAGGGTATCACCCAATAAAACCTTTGAGGGATCTTTTGGTGGTATTTTAGGAGCTATCTTGATAACAATTGTCTTTATGATTTTTGATAGGACAGTTGCTCTTCCGTATGGAATTTACAAGATGTCAGTCTTTGCTATTTTCTTTAGCATTGCTGGACAATTTGGTGATTTACTAGAAAGTTCGATCAAGCGTCACTTTGGTGTCAAGGATTCTGGGAAATTTATCCCTGGACATGGTGGTGTTTTGGATCGTTTCGATAGTATGTTGCTTGTATTTCCAATCATGCACTTATTTGGACTCTTTTAATCAAAAGACGGAGGAAATACTATGCTCGGAATTTTAACCTTTATTCTGGTTTTTGGGATTATTGTGGTGGTGCACGAGTTCGGACACTTCTACTTTGCCAAGAAATCAGGGATTCTAGTGCGTGAATTTGCCATCGGTATGGGACCCAAAATCTTTGCTCACATTGGCAAGGATGGGACGGCCTATACCATTCGAATCTTGCCTCTGGGTGGCTATGTCCGTATGGCTGGTTGGGGTGATGATACAACTGAAATCAAGACAGGAACTCCTGTCAGTTTGACCCTTACTGATGATGGTAAGGTTAAACGCATCAATCTTTCAGGTAAAAAATTGGATCAAACAGCCCTCCCTATGCAGGTGACCCAGTTTGACTTTGAAGACAAGCTTTTCATCAAGGGATTGGTTCTGGAAGAAGAAAAAACATTTGCAGTGGATCACGACGCAACGGTTGTGGAAGCAGATGGAACTGAGGTTCGGATTGCACCTTTAGATGTTCAATATCAAAATGCGACTATCTGGGGCAAACTGATTACCAACTTTGCAGGACCTATGAACAACTTTATCTTAGGTGTTGTTGTTTTTTGGATTTTAATCTTTATGCAGGGTGGTGTCAGAGATGTTGATACTAATCAGTTTCATGTCATGCCCCAAGGGGCCTTGGCTAAGGTGGGAGTACCAGAAACGGCACAAATTACCAAGATTGGCTCACATGAGATTAGCAACTGGGAAAGTTTGATTCAGGCTGTGGAATCAGAAACCAAAGATAAGACGGCCCCGACCTTGGATGTGACTATTTCTGAAAAGGGTAGTGACAAACAAGTCACTGTTACTCCGGAAGAAAGTCAAGGCCGTTACCTTCTAGGTGTTCAACCGGGAATTAAGTCAGATTTTCTATCCATGTTTGTAGGTGGTTTTACAACTGCAGCCGACTCGGCTCTCCGAATCCTGTCAGAACTGAAAAATTTGATTTTCCAACCAGATTTGAACAAACTAGGTGGACCTGTTGCCATCTTTAAGGCAAGTAGTGATGCTGCTAAAAATGGAATTGAGAATGTCTTGTACTTCTTGGCAATAATTTCCATCAATATTGGGATTTTTAATCTTATTCCGATTCCAGCCTTGGATGGTGGTAAGATTGTGCTCAATATTCTAGAAGCCATCCGCCGCAAACCATTGAAACAAGAAATTGAAACCTATGTTACTCTAGTTGGAGTTGTGATTATGGTTGTCTTGATGATCGCCGTGACTTGGAACGACATCATGCGTACCTTCTTTTAAGAATTAGAGGAAAAATATAAAACAAAGTAAAATGCTTATCCCAACGCTTCGCGAAATGCCAAGCGATGCTCAAGTTATCAGCCACGCCCTTATGTTGCGTGCTGGTTATGTTCGTCAAGTTTCTGCCGGTGTTTATTCTTACCTACCACTTGCTAACCGTGTGATTGAAAAGGCTAAGAACATCATGCGCCAAGAATTTGATAAGATTGGTGCGGTGGAGATGTTGGCTCCTGCCCTTCTCAGTGCAGAATTGTGGCGCGAATCAGGTCGTTACGAAACTTATGGTGAAGACCTTTACAAACTAAAAAACCGTGAAAAATCAGACTTTATCCTAGGTCCAACTCACGAAGAAACCTTTACAGCTATTGTCCGTGATTCTGTTAAGTCTTACAAGCAATTGCCACTCAACCTTTACCAAATCCAACCTAAGTATCGTGATGAAAAACGCCCACGTAATGGACTTCTTCGTACACGTGAGTTCATCATGAAAGATGCTTACAGTTTCCACGCTAACTATGATAGTTTGGACAGTGTTTATGATGAGTACAAGGCTGCTTATGAGCGTATTTTCACTCGTAGTGGTTTAGATTTCAAGGCTATCATTGGTGACGGTGGAGCCATGGGTGGTAAGGACAGCCAAGAATTTATGGCCATTACACCTGCTCGTACAGACCTTGACCGCTGGGTTGTCTTGGACAAGTCAGTTGCCTCATTTGACGAAATTCCTGCAGAAGTGCAAGAAGAAATCAAGGCAGAATTGCTCAAATGGATGGTTTCTGGTGAAGATACGATTGCTTACTCAAGTGAATCTAGCTATGCGGCCAACTTGGAAATGGCAACAAATGAGTACAAACCAAGCAACCGTGTTGTCGCTGAAGAAGAAGTGACTCGTGTTGCAACACCAGATGTTAAATCAATCGATGAAGTTGCAGCCTTCCTTAACGTTCCAGAAGAACAAACGATTAAAACTCTTTTCTATATGGCAGATGGTGAGCTTGTTGCAGCCCTTCTAGTTGGAAATGACCAACTCAACGAAGTCAAGTTGAAAAACCACTTGGGAGCAGATTTCTTTGACATTGCTAGTGAAGAAGAAGTGGCAAATGTTGTTCAAGCAGGATTTGGTTCACTTGGCCCGGTTGGTTTGCCGGAGAATGTTAAAATCATTGCAGACCGTAAGGTGCAAGATGTTCGCAATGCAGTTGTGGGAGCAAATGAAGATGGCTACCACTTGACTGGTGTGAATCCAGGTCGTGACTTTACTGCAGAATATGTGGATATCCGTGAAGTTCGTGAGGGTGAAATTTCTCCAGACGGACAAGGTGTCCTTAACTTTGCGCGTGGTATCGAAATTGGTCACATCTTCAAACTCGGTACTCGCTATTCAGCAAGCATGGGAGCAGATGTTTTGGATGAAAATGGCCGTGCTGTGCCAATCATCATGGGATGTTACGGTATCGGTGTCAGCCGTCTCCTTTCAGCAGTGATGGAGCAACACGCTCGCCTCTTTGTTAATAAAACGCCAAAAGGTGAATACCGTTACGCTTGGGGAATCAACTTCCCTAAAGAATTGGCACCATTTGATGTGCACTTGATTACTGTCAATGTCAAGGACGAAGAAGCGCAAGCCTTGACAGAAAAGCTTGAAGCAAGCTTGATGGGAGTTGGTTACGAAGTCTTGACAGACGACCGTAATGAACGTGTCGGAGTCAAATTCAGCGATAGTGACTTGATTGGATTGCCAATCCGTATTACTGTTGGGAAGAAAGCAGCCGATGGCATCGTAGAAGTGAAGATTAAAGCGACTGGTGACACCATCGAAGTTCATGCAGATAACTTGCTTGAAACGCTTGAAATTCTCAGCAAGAAATAAAAACTATAATCAGAAGAAAAACAAGGAAAAAATGTAACTAGTTTTTACCTTGTTTTTTCTGTATAATGGGAAAAATGAGTAGATAAAGAGGTAAATGTATGCTAAGATTTCCAAAGGATTTTGTCTGGGGATCCTCTACTTCTGGACCACAGACAGAAGGACGTGTAGCTGGTGACGGTAAGGGAGATAATCTCTGGGATTATTGGTACCAAGTGGAGCCAAATCGCTACTATAATGGAATTGGTCCAGATAAGACATCGACCTTTTATGAAAACTGGGAACAGGATATTGAGCTACTGTTAGAAACTGGTCACACGGCCTTTCGGACTTCTATTCAGTGGTCACGGATTTTTCCACAAGGGCGTGGGGAAGTCAATGCTCAAGGTGTGGATTTCTATCGTAAGGTTTTTGAGGCTATTAAGGCTAAAGGGATTCGTCTTTTAGTCAATCTCTATCATTTTGATCTGCCTTTTGCTCTTCAAGAAGATGGTGATGGTTGGGAAAATAAGGCGACTGTCTCAGCTTATGAAGACTATGCTCGTTTTTGTTTTGAGACTTATGGAGATTTAGTGGATCAATGGATTACCTTTAACGAGCCCATCGTTCCTGTGGAATTTGGCTATTTTTACGATGCCCATTATCCACATAAGGTGGATGCAGAGGCAGCCGTCAAAGTAGCTTATCATACACAATTGGCCAGCAGTCAGGCGGTTAAGGCCTGTCATGAACTTTTACCAGATTCCAAGATTGGGATTGTCTTAAACTTGACACCGGCTTATCCACGTAGCCAGCATCCTGCTGATGTCAAGGCTGCTCGGATTGCGGATCTCTTTCAGGCCCAATCTTTCTTAGATCCGTCTGTTTTGGGGACTTATCCACAGGAGTTGGTAGAAATCTTACATGAATACGGTCTCTTGCCTGATGCTACAGAGGAGGAGTTGAAGCTCATTCGTGACAATACAGTGGACTTCCTTGGTGTCAACTACTATCAACCTTTGCGTGTTATGGCGCCTCGATTTGCTAAGCATCCAGAGAGTCCACTCTTACCAGAACATTTTTACGAGCCTTATGTGATGCCTGGACGTAAAATCAATCCTCATCGTGGCTGGGAGATTTATGAGCAAGGGATTTATGACATTGCCCAAAATATCAAGGAAAATTATGGCAATATCGAGTGGATGTTGACAGAGAATGGTATGGGTGTTGAAGGGGAAGAAAAATTCCGTCAAGATGGAATGATTCAAGATGATTATCGTATTGACTTTGTAAAAGGTCATCTTCGTGAACTTCACCGTGCCATTGAAGATGGAGCCAATTGTAAGGGCTACTTGATTTGGACCTTTATCGATTGCTGGTCATGGCTCAATAGCTATAAAAATCGCTATGGCTTGGTCGAATTAGACTTGGAAACGCAAGAACGTCGTCTGTAGAAATCAGGGCACTGGTTCAAGGAATTAAGCGATAATAATGGATTTTAAAAAGGACTCTGACTGATTATCCTAATTGGTCAGAGTCTTTTGCTAACAGGAGCGTAATTTGAACTATACCAATTTTTACTCTTGACAAGTGAAAGAAACAAGTATATACTGTTTTTGCTGATTCTATAAAAGAGGAATTAGACTATACCAATTTTAAGGAGAAAGCACAGCTTGCCTGTGTCGTATATACTATGTGTGGAATTGTTGGTGTTGTTGGAAACACAAATGCAACTGATATTTTGATTCAAGGGCTTGAAAAGCTCGAATACCGTGGCTATGATTCTGCGGGGATTTTTGTCCTAGGTGGTGCTGAAAATCACCTAGTCAAGGCTGTTGGTCGTATCGCAGAATTGTCTGCCAAGACAGCTGGTGTTGAGGGAACAACTGGTATCGGACATACTCGTTGGGCAACTCACGGGAAACCAACTGAAGACAATGCTCACCCACACCGCTCTGAGACAGAACGTTTTGTCTTGGTTCACAATGGGGTGATTGAGAACTACCTTGAAATCAAGGAAGAATACCTTGCAGGTCACCACTTCAAAGGGCAAACAGATACTGAAATCGCCGTTCACTTGATTGGAAAATTTGCGGAAGAAGATGGCTTGTCAGTTCTTGAAGCCTTCAAAAAAGCTCTTCACATCATCCGTGGTTCTTATGCCTTTGCCTTGGTTGACTCACAAGATCCTGAAGTCATCTACGTAGCTAAAAATAAATCACCACTTTTGATTGGTCTTGGAGAAGGCTATAACATGGTCTGCTCAGATGCTATGGCTATGATTCGTGAGACCAACCAATACATGGAAATTCATGACCAAGAGTTGGTAATCGTCAAGGCTGATAGCGTAGAAGTTCAAGATTATGATGGCAACAGCCGTGAACGTGCTAGCTACACTGCTGAGCTAGACTTATCTGATATCGGTAAGGGAACTTATCCTTACTACATGCTCAAGGAAATTGATGAGCAACCAACGGTTATGCGTAAGTTGATCCAAGCCTACACAGATGAGTTTGGTCAAGTTGTCGTAGACCCAGCTATCATCAAGGCTGTTCAAGACGCAGACCGTATCTACATCCTTGCAGCTGGAACATCTTACCACGCAGGATTTGCTTCTAAGAAGATGTTGGAAGAATTGACAGATACACCAGTTGAACTTGGAATCTCATCTGAGTGGGGCTACGGTATGCCACTTCTCAGCAAGAAACCACTTTTCATCTTTATCAGCCAGTCTGGTGAAACAGCGGATAGCCGTCAGGTTTTGGTCAAGGCTAATGAAATGGGAATCCCAAGCTTGACAGTGACAAACGTCCCAGGTTCAACTCTTTCTCGTGAAGCTAACCATACCATGCTCCTTCACGCAGGACCTGAAATTGCCGTGGCATCAACTAAAGCCTATACAGCACAAATTGCAGCCCTTGCCTTTCTTGCAAAAGCAGTAGGAGAAGCAAATGGTAATGCTAAAGCGCAAGCCTTTGACCTGATTCATGAGTTGTCAATCGTAGCTCAGTCTATCGAATCTACTCTTTCAGAGAAAGAAGACATTGAAGCCAAGGTTCGTGAGCTTCTTGAAACAACTCGTAACGCCTTTTACATCGGACGTGGTCAAGATTACTACGTAGCCATGGAAGCAAGTCTCAAACTCAAAGAGATTTCTTACATCCAGTGTGAAGGCTTTGCGGCAGGAGAACTCAAGCACGGAACTATTGCCTTGATTGAAGAAGGAACGCCTGTCTTGGCCCTCTTGTCAGATCCAGTTCTTGCCAACCACACTCGTGGAAATATCCAAGAGGTGGCAGCCCGTGGTGCCAAGGTTCTCACTATTGCAGAAGAAAATGTTGCCAAAGATACAGACGATATCGTCCTTACGACTGTACATCCATACCTCTCACCAATTTCAATGGTCGTACCAACGCAATTAGTCGCTTACTTTGCAACACTCCACCGTGGCCTTGATGTGGACAAACCACGTAACCTTGCTAAGTCAGTAACGGTAGAATAAGCTAAAAAAGTCTAGTTATCTAGGCTTTTTCTTGTGAGCAAATTGGTTGCTTGTAGTCAAGTTTCGTGTTAGAATAATTTTTCAAATTGAAGGACAGAAATAGACAAGGGGAATCACAATGGTAGAATTGGGAATTTCAACATTTGGGGAAACAACGGAGCTTGAAGGGACTGGGCAGACTTATAATCATGCTGAACGCATTCGCCAGTTGGTGGCAGAGATTGATCTGGCTGACAAGGTTGGTTTGGATGTGTATGGAATTGGTGAGCACCATCGAGCGGATTTTGCGGTATCAGCCCCAGAGATCGTCCTGGCAGCTGGGGCAGTCAATACCAAGAAAATCCGTTTGACCAGTGCAGTCAGCATTCTCTCAAGTATGGACCCTATTCGTTTGTTCCAACAGTATGCCACTATCGATGCTTTGTCAAATGGACGAGTGGAGATTATGGCTGGAAGGGGTTCTTTCACGGAATCATTTCCCCTATTTGGCTATGATTTGAAAGACTACGAAGCCCTTTTTGATGAGAAATTAGACTTGCTCCAGTTAGTCAATGAAAAAACCAAGCTAGACTGGAAAGGTCGCTTGACCCAAACAATCTCTGGCAAAGAAGTCTATCCTCGTCCAGTTCAGGACAAATTACCCTTGTGGATAGCGACAGGTGGTCATGTCGAATCAACAGTGAAGATTGCTCAGGCAGGCCTACCGATTGTCTATGCCATTATTGGTGGCAATCCGCGTTATTTTAAAAAGTTGATTCAGGCTTATCGTGAGATTGGGAGTGAAGCGGGCCATGCTAGTCATGAACTAAAGGTTGGGGCTCATTCTTGGGGTTGGATTGCTGAAGATGGCGAGCAGGCTGTAAAAGATTATTTCCATCCGACCAAGCAAGTGGTGGATGCTATTTCCAAAGACCGTCCGCACTGGCAGGAATTGCGTTATGAGCAATATTTGGAGCAAGTTGGGCCAAATGGTGCTATGTTTGTGGGCAATACAGAACAGGTGGCAGAAAAATTGATTCGCATGATAGAGGATTTAGGATTGGACCGCTTCATGTTCCATCTACCGCTTGGTTCCATGCCTCATGAACAAGTCCTGAGAGCTATTGAACTTTTCGGAACGCAAGTGGCTCCAAAAGTACGGGCTTATTTTGCCATGAAAGAGGCTAAATAAAAAATCCTAATCAAGCCTATTAGGAAAATAAATATTGTACAAAAATCAATCCCCCGAGCTATAATGCTTGGGGGATTGTTCTATAGGAGGGCTAGTTTAGTTCTCTTTTTTGTTTTTTAGTAAGAACCCGAGACCTAGAAGGGCAAGGAGACTAATTCCTGCAAACAGGAGTTTGTGATCATTTTTGGTTCCTGTATTTGGTAGTTCAGCTTGTGAATCAGCTGTAGCTTGGTTAGGTTTATTTTCTGCATCAGCTACTTTTGTATCTGGTTTTGCAGAATCAGGTTTAGTTTGTGAAGCAGGAGTTTGCTGTTCCGGTTTGACTACTCGGTTTGACATATTGTCTTGGCTGTTATTTTGCCCTTGTTCTTGTTTTAAGCTAGAAAGGTCAAATTCTGGTTTTTCTTCCACAGCTGGGGCAACGATGGCACCGCCTTGAGAGACTCGAAGAACAGTAGCTGTAAGGGCATTTAATTTCAAGCCTTTTTCAGTCCATTCAAGTCCTTTCGGGTTGGCAATTCCGACTGGTCCTGCTTGGTTTTCATCTGCTAAAACTTCAGCATTTCTGAGGTGGGCAAAGGCAGTTCCCAAGTTAAATTCGCGAGCCTTTTCATCCGCATTAACAAATACTGCGTAGATATCACCGTTTGGAGCAGTAATTTGGTAGCCAATTACTACATCCTCTTTTTCTACACCATTTTGACCTGGGACAGTGATGAGGTGGACACGGTCTTTGATATCTTGGAGACTCTTAAGTCGGAAGGCATCTGTAGATTGACGAAGGGCAATCAACCCTTTCATATAGTCACGGCTCTTGACATTTTCAGGATAAGCTTTACCATCTGTAGCCTTAGTCCAGTCAAACTTGTTAATAGCATCACTCGAATCGTAAGAGTCATGGATGAAGTAAGGATAGTCAAACGGATTGCCGTCCTTATCACGCAACAAGTGAGATTTGTTTGGTTGTTTATCCTCTGCTACTGGAGTCTTGTAGGCTGGGTCACGGAATTGTTTGGTACGTCCGTATTCCTGACCAGAGTGGATAAATGGAGTTCCTTGAGCTGTCAAGACCATGAGGTTTCCAAGTCGCAAACGACGGTGGATTTCAGCATAGTTCTCAGCTTTGCTTGGATCTTTTTTGATAGATTGGGCGATGATGTCAAAGAGGGTCAAGTTATCATGGGCTGCGATGTATTGGATGACATCTCCAGGACTATCTGCTTCAAAGTTGGTTGGTTGAGCAATGAGATTTTTGAAGATAGTGTTGATATCACGCTTGCCACCTGTGATAAAGGCAGGTTGACCTTCGTTTGGATAACCAGACTTGAGGTTGTTACGGATGTCATCTGAAAAGACAGCGACAGTATCGGTATGTTTCATCCAATCTTGGTCAGCAGCTTTAGTAGGCATATTTTCATCACCAGCATAGGTTCTCCAACCTTCACCCAGCATGATTAGGTTTGGATTGAGGGCGCGTGCAGCCTTGTAAGCTTCTTCGATAGAAGCTGCATCATGGTCTCCCATCATATCGAAACGGAAGCCATCTACTTTGTAGGTATCAACTAGATATTTGATAGAGTCAACTAGGAGCCGTTTGGTCATATGGTGAGTTGTCCCCAAACGTCCACCACCAAAGCTAGTGCGAGGTGTCCCATCAGCATCCATAAAGTGGTAGTAGTTTGGCTCTAAATCTTCAAAGATATCGACCTTGGCTGTATGGTTATACACTACATCCAGGATAGCTCCCATGCCACGTTTGTGGATCTCGTTGATGAGGTTTTTAAATTCTGCGATTCGTTTTTCTGGATTCTTAGGATCGCTTGAGTACATACCAGTCAAGGAGAAGTAGTTTTGAGGGTCATATCCCCAGTTGTAGTTGCTGTTGCTTGAAGCATAGTCAGATAAGCGTTCGTGGTTCTTCAACTCATTGACAAAGTAGTAAGACAAGACTGGAAGGAGCTGGATGTGGGTTACACCCAAGTTTTTGAGATAGTCTAGTTTTTCGATAAAGGCTTCAAAGGTACCAAATGGTTTGGTCAAGTCTTTTGCGATGGCAGGATCTGAAGTGAAGTCACGCACATGAGCTTCGTAGATAACGGCATCTTCACGAGTCTTGAAGTTGTGAATCTTACCATAAGTCAAGTCTTGAGGTCCTAGTTTAGCTGGATCTACAAAGGCAGCTTTAGCCACTTTATGGGCATCGTCAATCTTAGCATCGTCACTATTCCAAGCAGCGAGGGATTTAGCGTAAGGATCGAGTGCAAGAACAGTTTTACCTTGGCGCTCGATTTGGTAGTGGTAGTAGTAGCCAGTGTAATTGCTGATGCCGAGACCAGAGTTTTCATTCAGAGTTTGTTTCCAGGTTCCTTTTTCACCTTTTTCAAGAGCGACAGTTCCAACCACTTTTTCAGGGTCATTCTTGTCGTAGACAACGACAGAAACCTTATCAGCACTTGGTGACCAGAGGGTCAAATCAACCTGTTTTCCTTCTTCTTTGAGTTCAGCTCCAAGTTTACCATCATAGCTGTAAGTCTCATCTTTCAGGCGCCAGCTTGTTTTGGTAGTGAATTTGTCAGAGTTGTAGCTAACGGTATAAGGATGTTTTGTGTCAGAGAAATCTCCGCTGTAGGTCACTTTCTTACCAGCCTCATCGATTGCAACATCAGTGATAGTTACTTTGTTTCCTAGATGATTAGTGATGTTGGAGTGTTTGAGGATATCTTCTTTTTTAGCACCGACAAGTGTTGAAAAACTACTTTCAATGCTAGAAGTTCCTACGTGTTGAGCTCCTGTCATGCGGATATCGTGCACATAGTAGGGGTTGGTGTAGATGGTTTCGTCATCATCTTTTAGGAAAATTTGGCTATGATTTTTCAAATCTGTGAACTTATAATCTTCTTTACGGATTTTCACATCGTCTCCTTGTTTCTTTCTGTCTAGTAATAAAAATCCAAGATCTTTAGCTGCATCTTTGAGTGGAATATCGATATAGCGACCATATTTGCCTGTAGCCGTAAAGTCTGTTCCGTTAGGCCATTCACCACTACTTGGATTTTTCACATCTCCCCAGTACCAGAGAGATTTCTTGTCATAGTTGCCATCTGTACGGTAGTAGTTGACGCGAATAGTTCCTGCAGGTTGTGGCTCGTAAGAGAAAACCTTGTGATCTTGGTCTAACCAAGCCTCATTCATCTTTGGTGCCAGTTTTTCTACCGATTTATCGCCGGTTAGATTTTTTCCAGCTGTATTATTGATGAGGAAGCTAATTTTTTTGGCTTGTTCTCCCTTTAATTTGACATCTAGGTAGTAGCCGTAGTCATCTTTTTTGGCATCCTTAAAGGACAAAGCTCCGTTAGGCCAGTTTTCAGAAGGTTTTTCAACATCATCCCAAGTCCATAGTCCTTGACTATCCTTGTTTTCTTCAGGAAGTTTTTTGACGTGGATACGGAAGTAATTGTCTTCGATTGGCTCTTCCGCTTTAGTTTCAGTCGTTACTGGACTCGTAGAAGTAGTTGGCTCATTGGAACGATCTTGCCCGGTTTGTGGTGCGGAATCGGCGGGGGGTGCAGCCGGAGTGGGTGGCTCTGTTGCAAGTTTTTCTTCTGATTTCTCTAGGGGAGCGTTTGCATTTTCAGGTGAAGAAATATCACTTTTCTTCGTGCTAGAGTTAACTGCTGTATCAGTAAGAGGCTGTGCAAGGGCAGTAGTGGTTTCATTACTAG